>JAURNL010000073.1 GCA_030830205.1 Crocinitomicaceae bacterium
TCCAGCTGTATACGCTGCAATTTGATGAGGATCAAGTTGAGCGATGATTTCAGGCAATGCATCGTCGGAAACACAGAGTAGTAAAAGTTCTGGTTTTAATTCCTGTAAATGCTTGAAAGCTTGGCAATGATATTTGTTGGCCAAAGCTTCTGCTTTTTGCTGAGAACGCGCATAAATACCTTCAATAGGAATTTGAGCTGATGCAGCCAAACGCAACAAGGTTTGAGCAACTTTTCCAGATCCGACTATTCCAATTTTAGGTACTGACATTTATTGACCGTGACATTGTTTAAATTTCTTACCACTTCCACAAGGGCAGGGATCATTACGGTTAATTTTGACTTCCGAGACCACAGGTTGCTTTTTTTCTACCATTGGTGCTGATGGTGCTGAATTGGCAATGGCTTCTTGGTTGCTCGTTTGAGCTTTATCGTAATTATTTTGGTGGTCTTCTTGGTTGGTGCTCTGAATTTGCTGCTCTACAGGTACATCCATGCGCATGAGCAGGTCAAGTGCCTCTTCGTTAAGTCGATTGAGCATGCTTCTAAATAATTCGTAGGATTCCAGTTTGTAAATGACCAATGGATCTTTTTGCTCATATTGGGCATTGCGAACTGCTGAGCGAAGGTCGTCCATTTCTCTGAGATGTTCTTTCCATTCGTCGTCTATTTTGCTCAACAAGACATTTTTCTCAAAGTATTTACTAATGGCCCTGCCTTCAGACTGATACGCTTCTTCTAAATTGACAATGAGCTGCATTTGTCGGCGACCATCAGTAAGGGGGAATACAATATTTTTATATTGTTGCGACATTGTTTCGAATACATGCTTAACCTGTGGATAGGCCATTCGTGCAATTTTTTCGCATTTTCGATCGTAAGTTTCACGTAGCGCTGCATAAACCCGATCTGTAAGTTCTGCTTGGTTCAACTGGCTGAAGGTGGATTCATCAACAGGCATTTCGATACCAATAAGGCGCAATAATTCCATCTCAAACTCTTGGTATGGGACTTTGGCATATGTTGCAACTGTATTTTCACAGAGATCATAGAACATATTGTCAATGTCGATATCGAGGCGATCTCCGTAAAGCGCATTTCGACGCTTGCGATAAATGGCTTTTCGCTGCGCATTCATTACGTCATCGTATTCCAAGAGGTTTTTGCGCATTCCAAAATTGTTCTCTTCCACTTTTTTCTGCGCACGTTCGATGGATTTAGACACCATTCCAGCGGTAATCACTTCTCCTTCTTTTAAGCCCATTCGGTCCATAATTGAGGCGATTCGCTCAGAGCCGAATTTACGCATAAGGTCATCCTCTAGGGAGACAAAGAATCGCGATGAGCCCGGATCTCCTTGACGACCTGCGCGACCTCGGAGCTGTCGATCTACGCGGCGTGAATCATGTCGCTCGGTTCCGATGATTGCTAAACCTCCTGCTTCTTTAACGCCTTCACCTAATTTGATATCCGTACCTCGTCCGGCCATGTTGGTAGCAATGGTGACGGTGCCTGCCGTACCTGCATTGGCAACTATTTCTGCTTCTTTTTGATGGTATTTTGCATTGAGAACTTGGTGTGGAATTTTTTTCATTTGTAGCATTCGAGAAAGCAATTCCGAAATCTCTACAGTAGTAGTACCCACTAACACAGGTCTTCCTTTTGAGACTAAATCTTCTATTTCCAGAATGATGGCGTTGTATTTTTCTCGGGCAGTTTTGTAGACGAAATCGTCTTGATCTTTTCTTGAAATAGGTCGATTGGTTGGAACAACTACAACATCGAGTTTGTAAATATCCCAAAATTCGCGTGCCTCGGTTTCTGCCGTCCCCGTCATACCGGCAAGCTTGTGGTACATACGGAAGTAATTCTGAAGCGTAATGGATGCATAGGTTTGGGTCGCAGCCTCCACAGTTACATTTTCTTTTGCCTCAATCGCTTGGTGTAAGCCATCAGAATAACGTCGGCCTTCCATGATACGGCCTGTTGATTCATCAACGATTTTGATTTTTCCATCCATGATCACGTACTCAACTTCTTTCTCAAAAAGGGTGTAGGCACGTAATAATTGACTAACAGAGTGAATACGTTCTGACTTGATGGAATATTCACGGACTAAAACGTCTTTGCGCTCTAGGTAGGCATCTTTGGACAGATTTTCTTTCTGTAATTTGGCAATTTCTGCACCAATATCTGGCATCACGAAGAAATCGCGATCGTCTTTGCCTGATACCAAATCGATGCCTTTATCAGTGAGTTCGATGGAGTTATTTTTTTCATCAATTACAAAAAATAAATCCACATCAATTTTCTTCATGTTTTTGCCTTGTTCGGCCATGTAGAAATTCTCCGTTTTTTGAAGGTGTACTTTTATTCCGGGTTCAGATAAAAATTTAATCAGCGCACGGTTCTTAGGCAGACCTCTGTGCGCACGCAAAAGAGCAATACCGCCTTCTTCTAGTAAGCGTTTTTGCTCATTTTTGTCTGGGTGAGGTTCATTGATGACACTCAGCATTTTTTTAGCATCGCTCAGGCATTGTTGCACGAATGCTTTTTGTGCCTCCACAACACGCTCAATGCGTGGCTTGAGTTCATGAAATTCATGTTCATCTCCTTTTGGAGTGGGACCCGCGATAATCAATGGTGTTCGGGCGTCGTCAATAAGTACGGAGTCGACCTCATCGACGATTGCAAAGTGGTGCTTGCGCTGTACAATATCGTCAACGTGGCCTGCCATGTTGTCGCGTAAGTAATCAAAGCCAAATTCATTGTTAGTACCAAACGTGATGTCTGCAAGGTAAGCTTGACGGCGTCGTTGAGAATTTGGTTGATGTTTGTCTATGCAGTCAACACGCAAGCCGTGAAATTCGTACAGTGGACCCATCCATTCTGCATCTCGTTTAGCAAGGTAGTCATTGACGGTGACGACATGAACTCCTTTGCCCGAAAGTGCATTGAGATAAACGGGTAGGGTTGCCACAAGGGTTTTACCTTCACCAGTTTGCATTTCTGCGATATTACCTCGGTGCAAAACGGCACCTCCCATGAGTTGCACATCGTAGTGTACCATTGCCCATTTGATTTTGTTGCCAGCGGCAGTCCACTCGTTGTGCCATATGGCGCGATCTCCTTCAATCGTGATGCCATCTCTTGCCGCAGCAAGCTCACGGTCGAATTCGGAAGCACTGACATTTAATTGTCCGTTTTCAGACCAGCGACGCGCAGTTTCTTTTACTACTGCAAAGGCTTCTGGTAAGATGATCAATAATTCTTCTTCAATACGCTCATCTATGGATTTGACCATTTGGTCAATTTGGTCATAAAGTTTTTCTTTTTCTTCAAAGGATGTTTGAAGGTCAGCAGCTTTTTCTTGGAGACCGGAAAGCGTAGTTTCCAAATCACCAATTGCTTTGCGTACTTGATCTTGAAAGCCATATGTTTTTAGGCGGAGTTGGTCGTCGGAAAGATTTTTTATGCTTTCCCAGGCGTTGTTGGCTTTTTCAACGAAAGGCCAGTATTCTTTACGGTCTTTAGCGGTCTTGTCTCCGAAAATAGATTTGAGTAGATCTCCGATCATGTGTGTGTTCAATTTAGCGAACCTCAAAATTAATGATTTCTATGGATTTTAACCTTAAATAAATCGTATTTCAGCTATCTTTGTAGCATGCATGAATTAATTGTAATCCTAGATTTTGGTTCTCAATATACCCAACTGATTGCCAGAAGAATCCGCGAACTCAACGTTTATTGTGAAATCCATCCTTGGAACAAAATCCCTGAACTCGGAAATAACGTGAAGGGCGTTATTTTGTCTGGTAGTCCGTTTTCGGTTCGAGATCCACAGGCTCCTCAACCAGATCTTACTGCCATTAAGGGTAAATTTCCATTATTAGGTGTTTGTTTTGGTGCTCAATATCTCTCACATCATTTTGGGGGAGAGGTTCTTCCTTCCAATACTCGTGAATATGGACGTGCACATTTGAGCTTCCTCGATACCTCTAATGTGCTTACTAAAGGCCTGACACAAGGATCCCAGGTTTGGATGTCTCATGGTGATACAATTAAGAAAATCCCAAGCAATTATCAAATCATTTGCTCTACAGAAGATGTGGAAGTAGCTGGTTATGCAATCCAAGGTGAAGATACTTTTGGTATTCAGTTTCACCCAGAAGTATACCATTCCACTGAAGGTAAAAAACTTTTGCAAAACTTTATTGTCGATGTATGCCAGTGCGCTTGCGATTGGACACCAGATTCTTTTATCGAAGAAACCACCGCTCAACTAAGGTCTCAATTGGGTAATGACAAAGTTATTCTTGGACTTTCAGGAGGAGTTGACTCGTCTGTTGCAGCAGTCCTTTTACACAAAGCAATTGGTGCCAATCTTCACTGCATATTCGTAGATAACGGCTTGCTTCGTAAAAATGAATACGAAGATGTACTGGCTTCCTATCAAGGTATGGGTCTCAACGTCAAAGGGGTAAATGCAGCCAGTCGTTTTTATGAGGCGCTTGCTGGTCTTACTGATCCAGAACTTAAAAGAAAAGCTATAGGAAAAGTATTTGTCGACGTCTTTGACGAGGAGTCGAAGCTAGTAGAAAACGCTAAATGGCTTGGGCAAGGAACCATCTATCCGGACGTAATTGAATCCGTATCAGCCACTGGCGGTCCTTCCCAGACAATTAAATCTCATCATAATGTAGGGGGCTTGCCTGATTATATGAAATTACAAGTTGTGGAGCCCTTGCGTTTACTTTTTAAAGACGAGGTCCGTAGAATTGGACGCTCCTTACAAATTGACGAACGCATACTTGGTCGTCATCCATTTCCTGGACCAGGACTTGGTATACGCATTCTTGGAGAAGTGACCGAACAGAAGGTCCGCATTTTACAAGACGTTGATGCCATATTTATCAATGGCCTTAAAGAAGACAATCTTTACAATGATGTTTGGCAGGCAGGAGCAATCTTTTTACCCATTCAATCCGTTGGTGTAATGGGTGACGAACGAACTTACGAGAATGCAGTAGCTCTAAGGGCAGTAACTTCTACCGATGGTATGACAGCAGATTGGTGCCATTTGCCCTATGAATTCCTGGCTAAGATTTCAAATCGAATCATCAATCAAGTGCGTGGTATCAATCGCGTAACGTATGATATCAGTTCCAAACCACCAGCAACAATTGAATGGGAATAATATGAAGTTCTGGACCGCGCTCTATTTTTGTTTTTTTGCTTCAATTTGCTTGAATGCGCAAGCCTTGCCAATCATTGAAAAAGACGGGCAAAAATACTACCAATACGAGATCATTGAAGGTCAAAACTTGATACAACTCCAAAGCCTTTTTAAATGTGATGCTGATGAGTTATTAACGATAAATCCGGGTCTTGAGCGAGGTGTTGAGGTGGGTCAGTCTATATTAGCGCCCGTGTTGCGAGGTCCTTTAACTCATAAAGTAGAGCCACAACAAACCTTGTACGCAATTTCTAGACTTTATGAGGTGCCACTTGATTCTCTTTATAGTTGGAACCCTAGTGCTAAAAATGGATTAAAAGCAGGCCAAGACCTTCTGCTACAAAATGTAATTCTGCCGCTCAATGTAGGCCAGCCAAAAGTGGTAACTACTCCCGTTTTTCAAAGCAAATTTGCACCAAAAATTACCGATACAATCTTAACTCATACTGTTCTTGAAAAAGAAACACTCTACGCTATATCAAAGCGTTATATGGTCCCTGTAGATTCACTCAAGGCACTCAACAAAATGGCCTCTTCTAGGGTGAGTCCTGGTCAACAAATTTTAGTCCCCATTCATAAGCCAAAGACGAGTGAGGTGCCTATCCAAGTAGTTCCCCAAGCTCAAAGACCATCCTCAAATAACTCTTTTAGCTTTCCGGTTCCATCCAAAGAATCCTATCATATCGCTATCTTTTTGCCTTTTCAACTAGATTCAATTGCAAGTCAAAATAGATTTGTTGCTGCCGCAGCATTAGATTACTACATGGGAATGAAAATGGCACTTGACAGCCTTCAAAAAATGGGGCTTTCAGCAGTGGTCCATGTATATGACGAAAATGCAACAGACCCTAATTTGAGTGCAATTTTGAGCAGTCGTGATATGAGCTCAGTTGACCTTATTTTTTCGCCTCTACAAGAAAAGCAGGCTAGGATAGTTGCCACATTTGCAAAGGAAAATGGTATTCCGGTTGTTTTTCCAGTGCAGATGCCCAAGTCAATAGTTGAAATGTCTCCAAATTTCATTGCTTACACGACCTCTGATGAAGCTCTGGTTGAAAATCTTGCTCTTTATTTACATCAAAATTACCAAGGGCATACGGTTGTGCTTATCGGCAGTACTAATGCTGAAGAAAAGTCATTGGAACAAAAATTCAAATCGGCATTTGCTGCCTTGCCCACTACACAATCCAAACTCAAGCTACATGAGGCAACATGGGCGAATTACTCAAAATTTAAAACAGTCGGCGGACAACAATTATTGGTTAGCTTCAGCTCAGACAGAGCAAAAGTGGTTGGATTATTTCAAGCTGCATTAGCGGATAGTTCAATTACTATTGTAGGTCATAAAGATTGGCTAGACTACAAAGAACTAGATGTTTTGGAGTTGCGCAATCAATCATTTCTAGTGTCATTACCAAGTTATTTCGATTATCATAACCCGCAAATTATTCCTTTTCACAAGGATTTTCGCAAGCGTTACCATACCGACCTTACAAAAATGGCTTGCTTAGGTTACGATGTGACCTTGCACATAGGTAAGCAGTTACTCGCTACGCGTAGTCTTCAGAATGGTCTTATCAGCAACATGAAATTAAGTAAAACGGCTAATGACTTGTTCATTGAAAACAAAGCGGCCGTTGTGGTTTCTTACCGTAATGCACAATTGCTTGTCCCATAACATGAATAAAACAGAAATTGCTTCCCGCTTTAGGGATCTCCAACTACACATTTGTCAGGCACTCGAAGAACTCGATGGTAAAGCATTTTTTCAAGAAGACACCTGGGAACGCGAAGAAGGAGGGGGTGGGCACACTCGTACGTTACAAGGTGGACGCATACTAGAAAAAGCTGGCGTAGCGTTTAGCGCGGTTCATGGCCCTGTTACTCCAGCGATGAAGCAACAGCTTGGTCACGAAGGAGAGGTGTTTTTTGCAACGGGTGTTTCCATTGTACTCCATCCGCGTCATCCGCGACATCCAATCATGCACATGAATGTTCGCTATTTTGAACTTGAAGATCAAACTTTTTGGTTTGGAGGTGGAATAGATCTTACTCCGCATTACGTTGATTCGGTAAAGGCTAAGCACTTCCACGAGGCCCTTAAAGCTACTTCAGACACTTTCAATCCTAATTTTTATCCTCAATTTAAAGAGTGGGCAGACCGTTATTTCTTTTTACCGCATCGCAACGAATCTAGAGGGGTAGGAGGTATTTTCTTTGATCAACTTAACGAAGCAAACGCTGGCCTCAATAAAGAGCAATTGTTTGAATATTGTCTAGCGCTAGGAAAATTATTCCCTGTAGTCTATAAACATCAGGTCGCCGATGTGGCATTGCAAAATCCTACAGCTGCTGAATTGAATTGGCAAGCGCTCAGAAGGGGTCGATATGTAGAATTTAATCTGCTCCATGATCGTGGAACCAAATTTGGTATATATTCAGGAGGTCGCACAGAATCAATTTTGATGAGTATGCCACCAATGGCCAATTGGGTATATAATCAAGAGCCTGAAGAAGGTTCGGAGGAACAAAAAACCCTGAGTTTCCTCAGGGCATTTCATGAATTTTGTTAATTAGCATTACTGCTTGGTTAGTGTGAGGTAATCAGTTCCACCACCACCGCCAGAAACATCAATTAACTTGATTTCAGTATCAGTATATGAAACGATATCCCAATCGTCACTCAGGTCATCTAGTTTATTTCCCACATTGAAATTGATATTAAAGTCAAGGTCATCAATGCTATCGTCGTTGCTATTTGAATCGGATATGGACCACGTGCCGCTATATGGTGTGGAGCTGCTGCTCAATAAATCCATGGCCTCGAGAATGCCGCTTTCTAAAAAGCTTAATCTATATGTGGTGTAATCATTGGTTTCGTCGTTGCCATCATCTATATAGCTACTTACGACCCAAGTTCCATCAGTAGAAATTTTGCTAATTTGTTTTTGATTACTTTGCCATTTACTGCAACTTGAAAAAAGAGCAATGAGCCCGACAGTTAAAAGAATTGTTTTCATAGACTTTGGTTATTTATCTTAAACAAATCAAAAATAATACCAAAAAATATAAGCAGGTATTTTTACGATAGAAAAATGCATCAGATTGTCTAAGGTAACTCCGCAATAATTCTGCGTAATAACTATATTTGAACATGTTGCAACTCAAAACACAAAGTCAGCGTCTTCAAATCATACTCGATTTTATCAAGGAGCAGGCATTTATGCGTGCATCTTTTGTTCAGATACAAGAGCACCTTAATCAGTTACTCCCAGAATTAGGACTCAAGCCTATTTCAAGAAGATCTCTCGAATCTGATTTGCAGTTACTCAAGTCTAATTCTTCAGTGTACTTAAGACACGTGAGGGTTTCTAAAAAGCATTATTATCAGTTGGTTACAGCCCCACAAGTAGCCGTTTCAGAGGCTTTGCAGAATAGCATGTTGCAACAAATCGCCATGCAATTGGGTGCAAAATTGAGTGAGCCGCTGCACAAACTTCAAGATAAACTTGTTTTTAGCTTTTCAGCACTAAATGACGAGGGTAGGTCCTTGCAAATCGCTGCCACTTGTCTGCAAGCCATTGAACAACAATATCTTTTACAGTTCTTGTATCAATCTGCTTTTGGCACCTATAAATCTCGTTTGCAGGTGGTAGCTCCCTTGCAAGTTAGATTTTATGAAGGGCGTTTTTATTTAGTGGCCTGTGAGTGGTCTGAAGCTCAAAAAGTACCCAAAAGACAAATAAAGGTTTTTGCATTTGATTTAATAGAAAATGATGTGGTGGTACCTGCTCTTGCCGAACGGGAAGATGGTGCAGAGGGGGAGCTTCAGCACTTTTCTTGGCATGATTTGTCTCAAATTGTAGAACTCAAAACTTATTTCAAGCACTGTCTGGGCATAGCACGTTTTAAAGACAGTATTCCTGAAGTGATCCGTTTAAAATTCACGGATTGGGCCATCGCTTATGTCAAATCCCGACGTTTGCACAGTACACAGCGCATTGTAGTCGACAACCCAAATTATATTGTAGTTGAATTGTATATTTACCGTACTTATGAACTCTCTATGCTCTTATCTCGTTTTAGAGATTATGGTACTGAGGTAAGATAATATATAACTATGTTAATTGAAATTTGGTCTGATATCGCATGTCCGTTTTGTTATTTAGGACTCACAAAACTTGATAAAGCTATCCAAAATTTAGGTCTTCGTGAGAGCGTGCAAATAGAGCTGCGTACCTTTCTATTGAACCCTGGATTAAAAACAAATTTAAACCAGTCAATAGCTCAATACCTACATGAGCACAAGCAAATCCCTTTAGAGCAAATTGAGGCCATGAATCAAAGAATTGTTGGACAAGGAGAAGAATTTGGTCTTGATTTTCAAATGGGAAAAATTAAAGTAGCAAATACGATTAAAGCACATCTCTTATTGCACGAAGCCCACGAGCAAGGGCTGCTGTGGGCTTGTAAGATGAGGCTACTCAAAGCCTACTTTTCAGAAGGGCAAAACATTGATGATATTCAAGTTTTACAGACGCTAGCGGCTGAGATCGGGCTCAAGACAGATCATTTGGACCTTGCAATCTTAGGCGGTAAACACAGTCGGGCATTTACCCAAGACCTACAAG
Source organism: Crocinitomicaceae bacterium (assembly GCA_030830205.1). Classification (GTDB taxonomy): domain Bacteria; phylum Bacteroidota; class Bacteroidia; order Flavobacteriales_D; family Crocinitomicaceae; genus UBA952. The sequence continues at coordinate 9,867 of JAURNL010000073.1, forward strand.
AAGCCCAAGAACTTGGCCTCCGTGGCGTTCCCTATTTCCTATTCGATCGCAAGGTAGCAATTCATGGAGCTAGGGGAGTGGATGATTTTGAACGTGTTCTAAATCGTTAGTTCCAATTTTCGAATTCATAAAAAACACCTAGACTGGTGTAAAGGTCGTCTGTTTTGTCATCCCAAAAACGAAATCTTGAGTTTACTCCGACTAAAGCTCTATTCTGTAGGCCTAATACTCCGTTCCATTGATATTGTACGAAATAATCTGGTGATACGCGTAAAGAGTCATTATCTCGCAGCCTTATTTGAAAGTACCCATTATTTTCAAGTACTGTTGCTCCGTTAAAAA
>JAURNL010000074.1 GCA_030830205.1 Crocinitomicaceae bacterium
AAAAAACGGAATATGATAGAGCAATTCAGCCTCGAAGAACTTAAAAACAAATTCAACTCCAACAAAAACTTCAAGTTAGGCACTTATTTAGTGGCTGGCATCATTGGTGTAGTCGTTCTTTATTTCTCATACCGCCAATTTATTTGGGGACCAGCAAACGAAAAATCCAACGATGGTTGGTGGGTTGCCCTCAATTATGTTGCTAAAGACTCAACAGATCAGGCCATTCGCGTGTTAGAGCCATTTGTAAAGAATAACGATGGAAAAACCGGAGGAGAAATTGGCCAATATTTGTTAGGTAGACAATATATGGAGAAAGGTAAATTTTCAGCAGCCATTGAGATGTTTAAAGACGTTGACCTAAATGACACCTATCTTGCAACCATGAGTATAGGCTTACAAGGAGACTGTTACAGTCAAATGAAAAAATACAATGACGCTCTCGGTATGTATACACAAGCTGCCGAGCGTGAAGACAACGATTTTACAACACCAATGTACCTTTTTAAAGCAGGTCTTGTTTGTGAAATGAAACTCAACAAGAAAGCTGACGCAGCTGCTCACTTTCAACGTATTAAGGACGATTATCCGAACTACGCAAGTACCAAAACAATTGATCGCTACATCGCTCGATGCGCGACTAAATAATTCATCTTATGGCTACAGCAGGCAAAAACCTCTCTGCCTTTGATCCAGCAACTTTGAGTAACTGTGCCGATTTCCGAATCGGCATTGTTGTTTCTGCTTGGAACGGGCATATTACAAACCGCCTATTGGAGGGCGCAACAACTGTACTTGATGCTATTGGTCACAAACCTGAACTTCGAACTATTATTAAAGTTCCTGGTGCATTTGAACTCCCACTTGGTGCTCAAAAATTGTGTCAAAAAAACGAAATTGATGGTGTCTTAGCAATTGGCGTTGTGATTCAAGGTGAAACACGACATTTTGACTTTGTTTGTAACGGTACGACACAAGGATTAATGGATGTGATGCTCAAATTCGATAAACCAATTGGTTTTTGTTTACTCACAGATAATACCGAACAACAATCGCTAGATCGAGCTGGTGGCAAACACGGCAACAAAGGTACTGAGGCTATGGTTGCCGTATTACAAATGCTTCAACATTCATTATCATGACGCTAATCAAATCAATTTCAGGAATACGTGGAACTATTGGAGGAAAAGTGAACCAAGGCCTTACGCCTATTGATGCTGTAAAATTTGCAGCTGCGTATGGAACATGGCTACAACTGCAATATCCTGGTCAACGCCTTAAAGTAGTGATTGGTCGTGATGCACGTATTTCAGGACCAATGATTGCAAGCTTGGTGCAGCAAACACTCGTGGGCTTGGGTATTGATATTATTGACCTAGGCTTATCAACTACTCCGACAGTCGAGGTAGCCGTTCCTATGGAAGGTGCTCATGGAGGAATTATATTAACAGCAAGCCATAATCCAAAACAATGGAACGCTCTTAAATTACTTAATGCAAAAGGAGAATTTATTTCGGGATCAGAGGGCGAGGCTCTTCTTCAAATCGCTACCAACGAGTCGTTTTCTTTTGCTTCTGTGGATGACCTAGGAAAGATCTCATTCAACGACACCTATTTAGAGAAGCATATCCAAGCTATTCTTGATTTGCCATTGGTTGATCAAAGGGCTATTGCTGCTGCAAACTTTAAAATTGTTGTAGACGCTGTTAATTCTACTGGCGGCACATTTGTTCCGGCATTATTACGTGCACTGGGTGTAAATCAAATTGAAGAATTGTATTGCGAACCAACCGGCCACTTCCCTCATAACCCAGAGCCTTTACCAGAACACCTAACTGAACTTTCAGCTCGGGTAAAAGATGTAAAAGCCGACCTAGGTATTACCGTAGACCCAGATGTTGATCGCTTGGCCTTGGTCTGTGAAGATGGTAGTATGTTTGGGGAAGAATATACTTTAGTAGCAGTTGCCGATTATGTACTTACACACACACCTGGGCCGACCGTCTCCAACCTCTCCTCTACTCGAGCATTACGTGATATCACTGAAGCACGTCAATTAAATTACGCAGCGGCAGCTGTAGGTGAAGTTAATGTGGTGGTAAAGATGAAAGAAATTGGCGCAGTCATTGGAGGTGAAGGTAATGGTGGAATAATCTACCCTGAACTACATTATGGTCGTGATTCATTAGTAGGAATCGCCTTATTTCTAAGTCATTTGGCGCACCAAAAATGCACGCTTACTGAGTTGCGCGCAAGTTATCCCAATTACGTGATTTCCAAAAATAAAATTGACCTCGATCCACAAACGGATGTAGATCAAATCTTACAACAAATGGCTCAATTATACAATGCATATGAGGTTGATACGACCGATGGTGTAAAAATATACATCGATAAAGAATGGGTACATTTAAGAAAAAGTAATACTGAGCCTATTATCCGTATTTACGCAGAATCAAAAGATGAAAAGGCTGCAAATGATTTGGCATCCCAGATCATGAATCAAATCCGAAACCTACAATAGAGAGGTTTAAATCTTGTTTGATTTGATTAGTGTATTCTTTTGAAATGATCGTATTTATCTTTAATAAATAATATCAGTTCCATTTCGGATGCTGTTTTGATGAATTGTTCATCAATATTAAGGAAGGTTATGAACGCATCAAAATCCGCATCACTGAGTTCAATGATGTCAAAAGCAACATAAAGCCGAAGTAGCTCTTGTACAATGCGGCGCTGATCGTCTTTATATTCTTGCTCTGCAATCCACCGCTTGTTTTGTTCTTTTTTAGAAAAGGCCTGATAGAGAAATGTTATTGGGCTTTGCAACGCACTTACTCCGGTAACCGTTCTGGTTTCTCGTAGCGCTAAATTTTCTCTTTCCTCCTTGATTTGCTCTAAGGTTTTGAGCGGACGCACTATGACCTCCGGAACTTCTTGAGGTAATCGCTCAATATATGCCAAAACTTTTGATTGACAGTTGTCGTCTGGCTTCACAACAAATTGATAGACCGGATACCCTTTAGTTGAGAGTGCAATGAGATCGCCCGTATTTGCATACACTGAAAAATGACCGTTAGGTTGTCCAAAGACGCCTCTGCCCGTTGTTTTATTCACGACCATCAGATTGTAAAAGTTTTGCAATCTCATGGTATCCAATATTTTTCCACTGACTAAAACTTGCTCGCATTGTGCCGCAGCCCTTTGGTTCAAAAAGAGAAAAATAACAGCTATTGCTATAAATTTAGAGTGTTTCAAAGTACCAAGTAAAATCAAAAAATGGTCCTATCAATAAAAAGACGGGTAAAAGCACCATAAGTAACCAACTTACCACTAATACTACCTTAAAGATGCTTCCCGCATCTCGGGTAGTGGGTACTGACAAGGCGGCATTGACATGGCTGGCAATAAGCTCTTGAGCAGCTTCACCATGAATCGATTCGAGTTGTTTTAACTTGGGATTATGTGCTAAAATGATCTGTTTAAGTTCATGATAGGCTTGATCCGATAGATCTTCGTAGTTGAGTTCATACGGCACACCTTGAATATCTAATTCTTGCCGCAAATGATAGTTTCGCTGAAAGCTTCTTACTTTAAATGACATCAAAAATCCAAAGACCACAAGTACCCAACTTTCAATCAGGTATCCGACTGTAATCATTAGCAGCGAAGATAAAAGCGCAAAAACCAGTAAAAAGAGGTCCCTTTTTTTCCGAACAAATAATTTAAATAATTGGCCTCCATCTAGCGGATCGATGGGTAACAGGTTGATTACGTTGAGAAATAAAAAAAGAAAACTAAATTCAAGTAGCCAGTTTTGCTGGTAGTGATGGGCTAAAATGAGCACAACAATACCAAAAATAACTCCTGGAAAAGGACCAGCTGCAATTACTAAAAAACTCTCTTTCTGTGAATAATGCTTTTTACTACCTTGGACAAAGGCGCCCATTAAAGGGATAAACAACATTCGTAAGTCTTCGTATTTAAAATATTTCATGAGCAGGAAGTGCCCCATTTCATGTAAAAAAAGTACGACTACCAAATAGAAAATAAAATCAAGTTCGTCAGAAAAAATAAAAAGAAAACTCAGGGCAAAAACCAAAACTGAAAAGAGAGTCAGCACCCAGTTGCTTTGAACCTTTACCTTTTCTAAGGTGGGTTTAGGACTATACCATTCAGAAGGATTTTTATTTTCCATGTTTTACATTCCTGGCATACCACCCATGCCCTTGAGTTTACTCATCATTCCCATCATGTTGCGCGGATTACTCATGAGCTTCATCATTTTGCGCATGTCTTCAAATTGTTTGAGCAGCTTGTTTATTTCTTGAATATTTGTTCCACTCCCTTTTGCAATTCTATTTTTTCGCGAAGGATTGAGTAAGCCAGGATTTGCTCTCTCTTTTGGTGTCATGGATAAAATAATAGCCTCAATACCTTTAAATGCATCATCTGGGATATCGACGTCCTTCATAGCTTTTCCCATTCCTGGAATCATGCCCATAAGATCCTTCACATTTCCCATTTTTTTGATTTGCTGAAGCTGCGCTAAAAAATCATTGAGATCAAATTGATCCTTCATGATTTTCTTCTGCAAACGCCGCGCTTCTTCCTCGTTAAATTGTTCTTGGGCTCGTTCTACCAAGGAAACAACATCCCCCATTCCCAAGATGCGATCTGCCATTCTTTTTGGGTAGAAGATGTCGAGGGCATCCATTTTTTCTCCTGTACCTACAAATTTGATTGGTTTATTAACAACCGCTTTGATAGATAAGGCAGCACCACCACGCGTATCACCATCTAGTTTAGTAAGTACAACCCCGTCGAAATTGATCTTCTCATTAAATGCTTTTGCCGTATTGACAGCATCTTGCCCCGTCATAGAATCAACGACAAACAGCGTTTCAGATGGTTGCAAGGCTTGTTTGAGCCCAGCAATTTCATCCATCATTTGGGTATCAACTGCCAAACGTCCGGCAGTATCGACCAAAACAACATTAAAGCCATTGCTTTTGGCGTGCGTAATGGCTGCTTGGGCAATTGAAATTGGATTCTTTTCTTCTTTGTTAGAAAAAACTTCTATGGAAAGTTGCTCTCCGAGAACATGTAGTTGATCAATAGCAGCTGGACGATAAACGTCACAGGCTACAAGTAATACTTTTTTACCTTTTTTATTTTGTAGATAGGAACCAAGTTTTCCTGTAAAAGTTGTTTTACCAGATCCCTGCAAACCTGACATGAGGATTACGGCAGGAGCTCCTTTTAAATTAATGTCAACTTCATTACCCCCCATGAGCTCTATGAGTTCCTCATGACATATTTTGATCATGAGTTGCCCCGGAGAAACACTATTGAGAACATCTCTACCTAGTGCCTTTTCTTTGACGGTGTTGGTAAACTGCTTTGCTGTATTGAAACTGACATCTGCATCCAACAAAGCGCGACGCACTTCTTTTAGCGTTTCAGCAACATTAATTTCGGTAATTTGGCCTTGCCCTTTCAGGACTTTAAAGGCTCTTTCAAACTTATCGGTTAGATTCTCAAACATAATTCAAACGTGTACCACAAAGATACACAGCATATTTGAATTGGGCTAAGAAAGCTCCATACTAAGCGCATGTTCATCGATCATTTTTCTCAAATTTAACAATGCGTAGCGCATTCTACCAAGCGCGGTATTTATACTCACGCCTTCTGACTCAGAAATTTCTTTAAATGAACGCTCTTCAAATAAACGCATATAGATAATTTCACGTTGAGTATCGGGTAAATGTGCCATTAACACATGCAATTGATCGGCAATTTCTTCAGCAGCTGTTCGCTGCACATAATTAAGATCTTCGCTTGCAATGCGATGAAAAATATTGTAATCTTCCGACCAAGAATGCCTTTCAGAAATCATTCGATGCTTAGTAACCTTTCTAAAGTGATCAATCACCAGATTATGAGCAATACGTAAAACCCAGGGTAAAAACTTCCCCTCCTCTTGGTATGCTCCTAACTTAAGCTTTTGAATTACTTTGACAAATGTCTCTTGAAAAAGATCATTGCTTAACTCTGTATCCTTTAACTTGTTGTAAATAAACTTAAAGATAGCCTCTTGATGGCGCTGCAGCAAAATGCCAAAGGCATCTTCATTGCCGGCGACATATTTAGAAATGAGCTGGGAATCGCTTTGCTGAGATAAGATCATATTATACGCTTTTGTGCTGAAATGATTTTCTGCGGTTAAAGGTAAATTTGATCTATAGGCGATTTTTAAAGATTAGTTCAGCGAATATAGAGATTATTTGTTTTAAATAAAAAATTATAGAAAAAAAGATTGCTTAATTTTGAACCTTAAATTCAAACAAATGCCTTCATTAGCTTCCAAAGCCGTTCAAATGCCCGCATCTCCAATTCGAAAATTGGTTCCCTATGCGGAAGCCGCTAAAAAAGCGGGTAAAACAGTTTATCACTTAAACATTGGTCAACCCGATATCGAAACACCGGCAGCCGCATTAGAAGCAATACACCAACTCGATCATAAAGTACTGGAGTACAGTCACTCTGCCGGATTTGAATCTTATCGTCAAAAATTAGCACGCAGTTATCAAAACCAAGGCATTCCGGTCTTAACAGAAGATATTTTAATTACAACTGGTGGGTCAGAAGCACTCATTTTTGGTTTGATGACTGCTTGTAATCCAGGTGATGAAGTAATTATCCCCGAACCATTTTATGCCAATTACAATGGTTTTGCGGTAATGGCTGGCCTCCATGTTGTACCAGTTACTGCACACATAGAAGATGGTTTTGCACTTCCTCCAATTGCCCAAATTGAAGTAAAAATTACGCCTAAAACCAAAGCGATAATTATTTGTAATCCTGGCAATCCAACGGGTTATTTATACACACAACAAGAACTAGAGCAACTCCAACTCATTGTTCAAAAACACGATCTATTTTTGTTTGCTGACGAAGTATACCGTGAGTTTTGTTACGACGGAGCTAAGCCATTTTCTACCATGAATTTGTCGGGAATTGAACAAAATGTAGTCATGATTGATTCTGTTTCCAAACGATATTCTATGTGCGGTGCACGAATTGGCGCATTGATCTCAAAAAATAAAGAATTCATGGCTGCGGCCCTTAAATTCGGACAAGCACGCTTGTCTCCTCCAACAGTAGATCAAATAGCCGCTGAGGCTGCCCTCGATACACCCCAAAATTATTTTGATGAGGTTGTAGCAGAATATGTGGCACGTCGCAATATTATGGTCGATGGACTCAACAGTATTCCTGGTGTATTTTGTCCAAAACCAAGTGGCGCATTTTATTGTGTTGCAAAATTCCCCGTCCAAAACGCTGAGCACTTCTGTCAATGGTTACTAGAAGAATTCTCTTACGAAGGACAAACCGTAATGATGGCACCTGCAAATGGCTTCTATGCTTCACCTGATGCAGGAATGCAAGAAGCGCGTATTGCTTATGTACTCGATCAAGCACACCTGAGGTCAGCAGTAGAATGCTTGAGAGTCGCTTTAGAGCAGTATCCAGGGAAGACCAATAGCTAGATAAACGAACCAAAGGCTGTACTAAAGTGTTAATATCCTATGAAACAATTTGAAGTCCCCGCGTTTTATCGTTCGCCTTTATTAAGTCAAATTAAAGCCCAACGCAAGCTAGCTGACCCGCGAAAAAAGGACTTTAGCCCCAGTAAATTACAGGTAGGTAAATTCACTTTTATCATTGCCCGACATTTTGGATTCTGCTATGGCGTTGAAAATGCCATAGAACGTAGCTACAAAGCACTACAAGAAAACCCCGGCAAACGCATTTTCTTACTTAGCCAAATGATCCATAATCCTGCTGTCAACGAAGACCTTATCAATAATGGTATCAAATTCTTGCAAGATACAAATGGCAATCAACTGATACCTTTCACGGAACTCCGCCCCGATGACATCATTTTAATACCGGCATTTGGAACTACTATTGCAATTGAACAAAAATTAACTCAACTTGGGTTAGATATTCAAAAATACAACACGACTTGTCCATTTGTAGAGAAGGTTTGGAATCGCTCTGAAAAATTAGGCGAAACTCAACACACCATAATTATCCATGGTAAGCATGATCATGAAGAAACGAGAGCTACGTTTTCTCATGCTGTATTAAACGGCCCCGCACTCATTGTTAAAGATATGTCGGAAGCTCGGTACTTAGGTGAATACATCCTAGGACACCGAACAGCCGCAGAATTAAAATCATTTTTTTCTGGAAAAATAAGTGAAGGCTTCGAACCCGAACAACATTTAACCAAAATTGGCGTGGTCAACCAAACAACCATGTTAGCCTCTGAAACGCAAGCCATTACGGATTACCTAAGAAGCTGCTTTATAGAGTTACACGGACAAGAAAATATCAAAATGCACATGGCTGACACGCGTGACACCCTTTGTTATGCAACAAATGACAACCAATCAGCTACATTGGGTTTACTGCAAGAAGAAGCCGATTTTGCGGTTGTTGTAGGTGGATACAATAGTTCAAACACAAGTCATCTGGTAGAATTACTTGAGCAAAAATTTCCAACCTACTATATTAAAGATGCCTCTGAAATCGATCAAAATAGCCTTCGTCATTTTGATTTTCACCATAAGGAAATGAAACATACTGAACAGTTTGTTCCGCATAAAGAACAAATTCAAGTTGTGCTGACCTCTGGAGCCTCTTGCCCAGATAGTATTCTAGAACAAGTGATGATGAAAATACTTGGCTCTAATTATACGCAAATAGAATTAGAAAATTTACTTTCCAAACTAACTTAATCCATGAAAATTTACACTAAAAAAGGAGATCAAGGTAGTACGGGTCTTATTGGCGGAACACGTGTATCCAAAGGCGATGTCCGTATTGAAGCATACGGCACTATAGATGAGCTTAATTCTTACATTGGACTGATCAGCACGCTAGACATTAATCAACTCTATGTAGGGCAATTACAAGAGATACAAGACCGACTTTTTACCATAGGCTCTCATCTGGCTGCTGACCCGGAAAAATCAAAAATGCAGTTGCCTGATCTTTTGGAAAGCGATGTGGAAAAATTAGAACACTGGATGGATATCATGGACGATGCCCTACCTGCTCTTACTGCCTTCATTTTACCCGGAGGACATCCAAACAGCGCACATGCGCATGTAGCACGCTGTATATGTCGCAGAGCAGAGCGCCTGGTCGTAACTCTAGATGAGCTTGAAGGCGTGGAATCTTTAGTCCTCTCCTACCTTAACAGGCTGAGCGATTACCTTTTTGTACTCTCCAGAAAAATTGCTCTTGACAAGGGTGTTAAAGAACATACTTGGACTCCACGAAATTAATTTTTTAGGAGTTTTTGGTTTAGGCACTTGGAATTTTGGAAATAAAAATTACTTTTGCCAAAAATTAAACCTAAATATTTGACTCATGTACTGGACACTGGAACTTGCCTCCTACCTTGAAGACGCACCGTGGCCTGCCACCAAAGAAGAACTCATCGATTTTGCTATCCGAACTGGAGCGCCGCTAGAGGTTGTTGAAAACTTACAAGACCTGGAAGACGAAGGCGATATGTACGAGAGCATCGAAGAAATTTGGCCCGATTATCCCTCCCGAGAAGATTTTCTCTTCAATGAAGATGAATACTAAAACCAAATCCTGTTTCGGCAGGATTTTTTTTTACCTTATTAAATGTACGAAGCCTAAGATGATTTGAGGTTCTTCTTTTGACTTTTCTTGAAAAGAAACCACATAATTATAGGTACCATCAGGGCAATGCGTTCCATCAGACATCGCGCCATCCCAAAAAGCATTTGGATCTTGACTTGAAAATATTTCTTCACCCCATCTATTGAAGATGGTAAACGAATAGTTCAATGGTATAAAACCTGTAGTGAATACGGGATAAAAAGCATTATTGAATTCTTGTCCATCTGGTGTGAACGCATTTGGAATATATACGGCAATATTGTTCATCACAGAAGCCGTTAACGTCAGAGAGTCTACACATCCAATATCTGTACTAGAAATCAATGTTATCATATAAGTTCCTTCTTCAAAAGGCAACTGAAATGGAAATGAGCTTGCATTTGAAGCAAAGGTAGTTCCATTCATATTCCAGGTGTGTTGTAGATTTCCTGGTGTAACATTATATATCAAAATAGTTGGATCATCAATTTCTACTTGATCTGGATTGATATAAAAATTAGGGACCGGAATAGGATCTATCTGTACAGTAGCTACTACAGGTATACTTTGACAACCGTTTTGATCAACACCAACAACTGAATAGGAACTCGTCAATGATGGACAAACCGTCAAAGATCCATCCTGATTTTGAGACTCACTCCAGAAATAATTGAACGCTCCGCTAGGAATAATCTGAACACATGTACTTGCACATACAAAGGTATCTGCTACTGTCACTACAGGAATTGGAAAAACAGTCAAATCCAATACCACCATAGAATCACAACCATTTTGGTTATTGAGGTGCACTTCGTATTGACCAGACTGATTGAGGGATAAACCATTAAATGACAAAATAGAATCCGAACAAATAGTTGCTGAAACATATGATGTATCAGCCTCCATCAACACCGTTAGAAAGACCAGTGAATCACAGCCATTTTGATTACTAAGTGTACTCAAGTAGTTTCCAGCAGAAGAAATGATTTGGCCATCAAATGAATAAGTAGAACCAATACAAAGACTTAATGTTTGAAAGCTTGTATCAGCTGGTAAAATGCTTATCTCTATGCTATCTTGTGCTGTACAACCTTCCATATTTGTAACCTCAAGTTGATACCATCCAGGATTTTGAGTATGAAAGGATATATTTGTCAATGAATTTGACCAAGTATAACTTGTAAAGCCTAATGGTGCCTGAATGAAACTTGAATCACCAAAACAATGTGCTAGATTAGGGCCCAAGTCCACACTTATTGGAATGATTCCTACCACTATTGAATCTCTAGCAAAATTACAACCACTTGGCACATCAAGCCAGTAAGTACCAGGTGTAGAAATTGTTATGGTCGGTGTTGTAGCTCCCGTACTCCATAAATAACTGCTGTAAGTAGAATCCGGAGCCAATTCAAGCAGTGTTCCATCACAAATGAGCGTATCTGGACCAAGATTAGGCGGAGAACCTGGACTTGGCACCTGATAATTATATACCAAAATTCCACTAGCCCCAGCTTGGGCTCCAAAATTAGAACCCGCACAAGCCGGACCAGTATGCAATACAGTTCCTGGCAAACCTCCACTTAAGGCAGGCACCACATTTGTGGGCGTTACTGCTTGTTGAAAAACAACGGCACCTCCGCCCCCACCTCCACCGGGGCCATGGCAAGCGGATGCCCAAAGCGTGCTAAAGATATTTCCACCATTGCCACCACTGACGTCGACATTGATCGTCGAATTGATATTTTGGGATAATAAATAAATACAGCCTCCTGCTCCACCGCCTCCTGCTCCTTCTGAATTGGTGTTTCCAATCACGTCTATTCCACTCGCATTGATCTGTTGATTATTACCTATAATGGTAGGGGTAACAATAAAAACAATACCTCCTCCATTAGATCCAGCTGTTGCATTCAGACCGTTGTCCTTGTAGCCTCCGCCTCCACCTCCACCTAAATAGGCACGAAATGTACTGTAACTTGGAGCGTAAGCACCCATACCAAAAGCAGTATTTGCCGGACACGATCCTGAAAATTGATTTCCTCCGCGTCCGCCTATACCTCCATTTGCACCTCCACCAGCACCCGGATTCCCGGTATTAGATCCACCACCACCATTGGCAAGTGGTGCTCTGTTACCGTCCAAATTTGGGGGTGCAATTGCAATTCCCTCTCCTTTTTTTCCAGAACTAAGCCCAGGGCTAGCATAATTTGGATCATTACACGCAAAAAAGCCACTTGTGAAGCCTCCACCCAAAAATCCCTGACCGCTAACGTCTATATTACTATTAAATGTTAAGCTAGATGTAGCTTCAATGGCCACCACTCCACCAGTTGTACCATTCCAAGGACTAGCAGAAACGGTTCCGATAATAGTTGCTTGATTGTAAACTGGAACTCGAATCAATTGAATTTTTCCGGGAATTGAAAAAGGCTTGCACAATGTGTTAGCGAAAGTAATCACGTTGGCATTGATACTTGCGATGTTTGTAAACTCAAAGTTTCCTGCAGAACCTAAATTCAAGATTTGACCAAAACTTGCGGTATTTGTCTGATTAATAGTGGCTCCTTTCATTTGAATCAACAAAACGCGATCACCAGATGCAAAACCTGCAGCACTCGTGACAGTAACACTATTTGGAGTGATATTGGTAACTGCTGTATAAATATTCACCACCCCACTAATAGACTGAGCGTTTAATGCTACTTGAATCATGCAGCAGAATATAAAAATACCTGTACGCATTACTAAAAAACGACTTTTAGGAGACATGAGCATAATGATGAATATTTATTCTGTTTCCAAATTTAATATCAATTGAAAAATTGGTTCGTTTAACTTAGTAATTATCGAAGCAGTAAAACATGACCTGTTACCGTGAGTATCTCATCGCTACTAAGCGTTTTAAATGCTATATGGTAGGTATAGGTCCCGTTAGGAGCATTGTATACATCAATATTACCGTCCCAGCCTTTTTGAGAATCATAAGTTTCAAAAACAGCTTCGCCCCATCTATTGAAGATAGTCATGTGGAAATTTTGCGGATCGAAACCGGAGGTAAATATTGGAGTAAAAACGTTGTTAAGCTGATCTCCATCTGGAGTAAATGTATTTGGAACATAGTAAATAATTCCTCCTTTTATTTGTATTTGGATTGAGGATTCATCTATACAACCCTCCGCACTTTCTACGGTTAAAGTAACAGTATAATTCTGATCTTCTACAAACGGATAGGTATAGTCAAATTCATTTTCAGAAGATACCAATGTACTCCCATCTCCAAAATCCCAGATACTTGATGCCGCATTTTGCGCATTAGATGAAAAATAAACCGTAGGGTTGTCACTTGTAAGGATCATAGGATTGGCTACAAAATCAGCACTTGGTTGAGGATATACTGTAACTGTAGTTTGGGCCGTGTCTATGCAATTGTATTGATTTGCTCCCAAAACGATATAAGTTGTTGTCGCTAATGGACTTACGATATTGAAATCACCAATCAACTGTGGGTCATCCCAACTGTAATTTAGCGCACCACTCACCGTCAGTGCAGCAGAAAAACCTGGGCAGATCCCTTGATTTTCAGTTATTTGTAGTTGCGGGACAGGATGAACTGTAATAGCTATAAAAGTGCTATCTTGACAACCCTCTACTGAGGTGCCTACAACTTGATAATTACCCGATATTGGCTGAAGTAGTGTTTGAGATGCATTCCCATTGGTAATCGCCATCGGACCACTCCAAGTTAGCGTCCCTGCGCCGGTTGCATTAAGTTGAAGTGTGTCGTAGGCACAAAGAATTGTTTGATTGGCAACAAGTGTCATAATGGGCAACGGTGCTACTGTAACATTGACTGTTTGTGCATAAGTGCAAAGAAGAGTATCAACAGCTGTAACTGTATAGTTTATATCTTGTTGGGGACTAATACTTAAAGTTGGACTAACAACTTCTATGGTACTGTTTTGTGGCAACCATATAAAACTTAAGTTCGTGAAATTACTTTGAGGAACAAGATTTGCTTGGCCACCAAAACATATCAAAGTATCACTAATGCTGAAAATAGGATCTTGCGAAATACTTATCTGTATGGACGTAATAGAATCACAACCACTCGTGGTAAGTGATGAATCAATGTAAATACCACTTTGTGAATAGCTTTGCCCGTTATAGTTATATGGTCCACCATCACAAATTGTATCGACAATTTGAGTAAGGTAACTAGGCAAAACTGTAAGCTCAACTTGATCCGTTTGAGCACATGGATTCAGGCTAGAAGTATCTGTAACCGTTAGTGTGTAATTCTCAATGAGTGGCATTCCTGTATTTACATTCAAAAGAGCTATGGTAGGATTTGCAATATTATTAGCACTTAATCCGGTAGCTGGTGACCAATTGTAAGTTAGCCCAGGGGTGGCAGGCATTCCAAGTTGAGCGGTTTCACCAGAACAGATGGTAAGATCAATACCCGCATTGGCAGCAGGTGAATTACCAACTGTTAGATTTAGGGTAACGATGGAATCACAGCCAGCAATGGAACTAAGTGTATCTTGATATGTCCCTGACTGAGTTAGGATTTGTCCATTAAATGAATATTGCCCCGCACAAGTAGATTCTGTACTCGAAAGATTATAAGATGGCTCAATAGTTACGACAATTTGATCCGTTGTTGGACATAAACCTGGAGCAGTAGACAAGGAGGTTGTTACTGTATAAGTTTGAGTGATAGGTGCACCTGTGGTATTGGTTATGTTAACAGTGGGATTTGCCACAGTAGTTGACGACAAGCCAGTGGGTGGCGACCATGAATAAATATGATTTGGATTCGCTACTGCGCCTATGCTCACAGGTGTATTTGAACATGTGGTTACATCAATACCAGCGTTAGACTGGGCCTGGTTTGTATAAATGATGACGTTTCGAATAGAATGCTGATCTGTGGCGCCTCCTGTGCTTGCCGTAAAGCCCATGTAACCTGTAAATCCTATAGGAAAATTAGCAGTAAGGTATTGTATATTATTGATAAACAGAGTAATTACACCATTATCATAAGTAATTTTGGCAGCTTGATATTGATTGCTTCTGACAAAATTTAAATTTCCTGTAGTATTTTCTAATTTCACGATTCCGGCTGCACATTCGTTATATCCTATACCGCTGTAAATTTGTAATTCTGGATTTGGCCCTCCACAATTATTCCAGGTATCTAGAACCACTTTTAATCCTTGTGCAGTACCAGGGATTCCTACCCCTCCTCCGGCTACAAAGCCAGTTGGAGGGACATTTAAAAAACAAAATGCAAGACCATCTGCCGCACTTCCACCCCAAATACGGTACTCAAATTCTACAGTCCATTGCTGACAAACATTTAAGTTAATTGGTGTGTTGTAGAAGATACCACCGGATTGATTGTTAAAAGCATTGGTTAAGATGAGTTCATTTAAGAAATTATCAACGTCACCAGGAGTGTCTCCTATGGTTGCATTTCCATTGGTACTCCAGCCTGTGGTAATCATATTTGGCGACCCTGTTAGCTGACCAAATACGTATGTTTGAGCCTTTATCTCGTTCATAATGACGGAAAAAGCGATAAAAAGCAGACAATACAATAATCTCATTGACATAGAAACGTTATAAACAAAGATAGGTTGCTAAATTTAATTATTTTAATTGCTTTTTATTAAAGCTTAGTGTAAATTTGACACATACTAAACTGATCAGGCATGAAAGCCCAAACAAAACACAACTCACACCAAGAACGTTTCCAACCATTCAATATTGTTGTATTTGGTGGAGACGGCGATCTTTCCATTCGCAAAATTCTACCAGCAATATTTCATCGCGATTTAGATGGCCAGCTCAATATTCCTTATAACGTAATAGCCATTACACGAAAAAATCCCGACATCAAAGCATTTCACGAACGTCTAATCCCATTTTTAGAAGTGAGTGACCACCACAAATATAATCGTGAAGAAATCGAGAAGTTTTTACAGAAATTAGTCATCATTAAGGCTGAAGACCCTAACCCGGAGGCTTATGGCGAATTAAAGAATTTTTTAGAGCAATTTCCCGATAGACAAAATATCTACTATTACTCAACCCCTTCTTCAGCTTTTGGTCCGATCACACAAACATTGAAGGCATGTGGTTTAGTCAACCAAAACAGTAAAGTAGTTCTTGAAAAACCACTTGGTCATTCTTTGGCTTCATCCGATGCTATCAATTCAGAGATTACACTGGCATTTGAAGAGCACCAAATCTACCGTATTGACCATTATTTGGGCAAGGAAACGGTACAAAACCTGATGGTACTACGGTTTGCCAATAACCTTTTTGAACGCGCATGGAATGCTGAAAATATTGAAAGTGTACAAATTACAGTTGCAGAAAGTTTAGGCGTTGAAAAAAGAGCATCCTACTACGACCAATCTGGCGCACTACTCGACATGGTTCAAAATCACCTATTGCAGCTACTTTGCTTAGTTGCGATGGAACCACCTGTAGCGCTTGAAGCAGATGAAGTACGCAATGAAAAGCTCAAAGTTCTCAAGGCATTAAGACCGCTCAACAAAAAAACTATTGAAAGAGATACGGTTAAAGGTCAATATACCCGAGGCATATCAAACGGTGTACAAGTCAATAGTTATTTGGAGGATATAGAAAAGTACGAATCAAAAACAGAGACGTTCGTAGCGATCAAGACTTACGTTGACAACTGGCGTTGGAAAGGAGTTCCTTTTATGTTGCGTACAGGTAAACGCATGATCAAACGATACTCGGAAATAGTGATTAACTTCAGAGAAGTAAAACACAACATATTTCCTTCTAAAGAGAAACTCAACAATAACAAATTAATCATCCGCTTACAACCAGAGGAGCGTATTGAACTCATACAAATGACTAAAATACCTGGCCCGGGTGGATATCGCTACAAGCCAATTGCCCTCAAATTAGATTATACAGATTCTTTTAAAGAAAGATTTCCAGAAGCATATGAACGACTCATAGTTGATGTCATTCGAGGTAATCAAACTTTATTCATGCGACAAGATGAATTGCAAGCCGCTTGGACTTGGATTGAATCTGTTACAAGCAGTTGGAAGAGTGCAAATATGCCAAATGTACTTTACAAAGCTGGTACATGGGGCCCCGGAGACGATATTTTAACGGATGACGAATCATGGATCACCAAAACTTGGAGAGAATGATTTCATTTGATTCAAAATCAGCTTTAGAACACGCCTTAGCTAAGGCAATCTCAGATGCTTTAATGTCAAGTATACAAAGTAAAGGAGAAGCTACGCTTTTGCTTTCAGGAGGATCAACTCCAAGCGGCGTTTATGCGCTATTATCACAAACAGAAATTCCTTGGAAACAGATCAAGGTTGGGCTTGTAGACGAACGATTTGTGGGGCCAAATAGTCCTTATTCAAATTACAAATTAATCGGCGAAACATTACTTCAAAATAAAGCCAAAGACGCTACATTAGTACCAATGGTACTCAACGAACTTGATTACGAGCAAAATCTCCAAAAAGTTGAAGAAACATACCGTATTTTTACGGATACGGATGTCTGTTTACTTGGTATGGGACCTGATGGGCACACCGCATCTTTATTTCCAAATGACACCGCTTCTGATCAAGCTAACTCAGAAAAAATTAACTTACTCTCTAATACCAATGCTCCTGCTACCCCTCAAAAGCGTATCACTTGTAACGGACCACTTTTGCGCCGTAGCAAGCATTTGTTTTTGATGATAACAGGAGACCAGAAAAAGGAAATCTTTGAAAAAAGCGATGAACTACTACTCCCCATTGCCGCATTTAAAAAATCGCTAACTGAGACATTCTATACCAACGCATCATGATACATCCAACAATAGCCAGTATTACAGATCGAATTGTGCAACGCAGTCTTGCAACAAGAAAAGCATATCTTTCACAAATCGAAGAGGCCTATCTTGATGGAGTACACAGAAGCACCCTTCAATGTGGTAATTTGGCACATGGTTTTGCCGCATGTAATCAGCACGATAAAACTGCCTTAGCTGCAGACATCGTTCCAAATCTGGGTATAATCACAGCATATAACGATATGTTGTCGGCTCATCAAGTATATGAAGATTATCCAAAGGCAATCAAACAATATGCCAATGAATTTGGTGCAGTAGCTCAAGTTGCAGGAGGCGTTCCAGCCATGTGCGATGGCGTCACCCAAGGACAACCAGGTATGGAACTTTCTTTGTATAGTCGAGATGTAATTGCCCTGTCCTCTGCAATTGGACTTTCACACAACATGTTTGATGCCGCACTTTACCTCGGCATCTGTGATAAAATCGTACCGGGTTTGCTGATGAGCGCGCTACGTTTTGGGCATTTACCAGCCGTCTTCATGCCTGGCGGACCTATGCCTAGCGGCATAAGCAATGAAGAAAAATCCGCTATTCGCCAAGCATATGCCGAAGGTAAAATTGGTCGTGAAGAATTGCTTAAGGGAGAATCTGACTCTTATCATTCACCAGGAACCTGTACATTTTACGGTACGGCCAATAGCAATCAAATGTTAATGGAAATCATGGGGCTTCACCTACCTGGTTCCAGTTTTGTTAATCCCAATACACCCCTACGTGACCTACTCAATAAGGAGGCCGTACGCGTGGCTATCGAAAATGTAAAAATTGGAAAAAGTAGAAGCTTAGGTCAACTTTTCAATGAAAAAACAGTAGTGAACGGTATTATTGGACTCCTTGCTACTGGTGGTTCAACAAATCACACCATTCACTTAATTGCTATTGCCAGAGCAGCAGGTATAATCATTAATTGGGACGACATGTCTGATCTTTCAGCAATTATTCCTTTGATTACCAGGATGTATCCAAATGGTGCAGCAGATGTGAATCATTTTCATGCAGCAGGTGGAATGAGTTTTGTCATTAGAACACTGCTTGATCAAAATTTGTTACACGAAGATGTTCAAACCATTATTGGAAAAGGCTTAAGTGCATATACCCAAGAACCAAAAATAAAAAATGGAGCTCTGATATGGGAAGAAGGTGCCAAGGAGTCTTTGAACCTTCAGATCATACGTCCAGCAGCCAAGCCATTTACAACAGATGGCGGCATAAAGCTTCTTACAGGAAATCTGGGTAGAGCAGTCATCAAAACGGCAGCAGTAGCGCCTGAACACAGAATTGTAGAAGCGCCTGCTATTGTTTTTTACGAACAAAAAGATTTAATTACAGCTTTCAAACGCGGCGAGCTCAATAAAGATTTCATTGCAGTAGTACCTTTTCAGGGACCTAAATTCAATGGTATGCCGGAATTACATAGCCTTACACCTACGCTCACTATTTTACAAAAGAAAGGCTTTAAAGTAGGTCTTGTAACAGACGGACGCATGTCAGGAGCTTCTGGAAAAGTTCCTGCAGCCATTCACCTCACACCTGAGGCTTTCGATGGTGGCTTAATTAGTAAGATACAGACTGGCGATTTATTGCGTTTAGATAGTGAAAATGGAATAATTGAGGTAATCAATGAAGCTAGTGTAAGGTCTCGCTCTGCAGTTCAACGAGATCATACCCAATTCAAATTTGGACGTGAATTATTTTCAAAATTAAGAGATGGCGTTAGTATGAGCGAAGAAGGAGCTTCCTTTATCGTCTAAGTTTTATCTCTGCTCAGTAAAGAAGCAAAAATAGACAAAGAGAGCGCGCCAATTACAATAGCGAGAGATACGCTTGCTGATACGTGATAGAATGGTGCTATGAGCATTTTCAAACCTATAAAACTCAGTACAAAAGCTAATCCATACTTGAGTTTATCGAATAAATGGATGGAATTAGCTAGCAGGAAATACATAGATCTAAGACCAAGAACAGCAAAGATATTAGAGGTATAAAGGATCATAGGGTCATCTGGAGCAATGGCAAAAATTGCAGGGATGGAATCGATGGCAAAAATTAAATCGGTTGTTTCAATAACTATGAGTACCAAGAATAACTGAGTAGCAAAACGCTTGTTCCCTTTTCTAATAAAAAATTGATCGTTGTAATAATCATTTGTTACAGGAAATATTTTTCTGAGCATACGTGCCCCCATGCTTTTATTGAAGTCTTTTTGCTCTTCATTAGCTGAGCTTGACAAGGACTTCAAACCGGCATAAACTAAAAATGCACCAAATAAAGTCAGAATCACATTAGGTCGGTAGAACTGACCAGCAACGCTATGCATCTCTTGGTCAAGATTGAATTGGTAGCCAAATATTTCAAAGGGTGGCAAATAAGTTAACTTGATCAGTCCAATACCGGAGAAAATGAAAATACCTCGAAAAATTAATGCACCAATTATACCGAAGAAAAGTACGCGATGTTGTAGTTTTCCTTCTAATTTAAAAAACTTAAAGACCAATATAAAGACAAACATGTTGTCTATAGAGAGGGCCTCCTCTATCCAGTAAGCAGATTGATATTCAGCAAATTTGCCAAAGCCCATTTGCAACCAAATGAGCGCACTAAAACCCATTGACAAACCCACCCAAATAAGTGTCCAACGCAAGGCTTCTTTATTCGTAATTTGATGTGCCTTTTTGTTAACCAAACCTAAATCAATGAGTAACATCGAGATGATGACGACTATAAATATGGTGAGTAACCAGGGATTCAATGACATATTTGGTTTGTTTTTGCAAAAATAAAAAGAAAGCCACATGAAATTCATGTGGCTTTAAATGTAGTATAACCGAATGGTTTATTTTTGGCCCAGCAAATATGCAACTGCATTGGCAGCGTTAACGAATCCACCCGTAATGCAGATGTCTTTCATTTTAACTTTTTGCCCATTTGGAGCAATCACAGTCTTTTTATAATTTGCTGTAGTAGCCATTAATACTTCGCGTACTTCCGAAGCGCTTAATTCAGGAAAATAACTTCTGATAAGCGCAGCTACTCCGGCTGTAGCAGGACAAGCCATAGAGGTGCCACTTGCATTGCCATAATTGTAGTCAGGGATAGTAGAATAAATATCAACGCCTGGTGCAAAGAAATCTACAGTAGTTGAACCGAAATTTGAAAATTCTGCAATGATTGATTTACCACTTTTTGAGCTACTACTTGCTCCTACTTCAATCCAATTAGGTGCAACCGTTTTATTGTTCAGCTTACGTGTAGGATAGGAATCTTCTACATCTTTGTTTTTGGCGTCATTCCCTGCTGCATGTACCAATAAGACATCTTTACTTCGGGCATATTCAATTGCAGCATCGACGTAATCTTTATTTGGTGTCCAGTATTTTCCAAAAGACATATTGATGACCTTTGCTCCATTGTCAACTGCATAAATAATGGCATTTGCAACATCTTTGTCACGCTCATCTCCATCGGGAACTGCACGCAATACCATGATGCGTACATCATCTGCAACTCCGTCTATCCCTAGACCATTATTGCGACTTGCAGCAATAATACCTGAAACGTGCGTACCATGGAAGGCATCAGGACCCTCATAACGGTTACATCCGTAGATCTTATTAGATAAATCCGTTGGATCATCTCCTACAATGCTTTTACGGATAGAATCTGCATCTAATTTAGAGGCATCAATAGCACCTTGGATAGATTTGAGCGCTCCTTCAATTTCAGTGGTAAGTTGTGCCGCAGGAATCATTTCAAGGATTGACTTCATGCGATTTTGAATACGCTTATCTATTTCTGTTTCAGGTGTAAATGCTTCATTTGTTTCTTTTGAAAAAGCAATTCCAGCTTGTTTTTCAACGCGCTGCATGTAATCAGAAAGCATTCGGATATTGAGAACAGAACTTTCTTTTTCAGCCATTTCTTTTTCAAAAGCAATTTTGATTTTCTCATAAGTTGCATATCTGGCAAGCTCTGCACTTGGGATGTCTTCTACTTTCTTTCCTTTAAAATAGGCAGATTCTGTTCTATACATTCTTGCAAGCTCCAAGGCTTCTTGATTGATATCTTCAGTTGGACCACCTAAAAAAGACCAGCCATTCACATCGTCAATATAACCATTGTTGTCGTCATCAATACCATTGTTAGGTATTTCATCCTCATTGATCCAAATGACATCCTTGAGATCTGGATGATCTGTTTCAACGCCTGAATCAATTACTGCTACAATAACGGTAGTTGATTTTTTACCAGCTGCAGTTAACATTTCATAGGCTTTGGTTGCACCTGTACCATAAACACCGTTAGCCTTAGGATCCTTGAGATACCAGTTGAGGTTTTCTGGGCCCTCAGCCTCACTTTTCTGTGCAAAAGACACCAAAGTAAGACCAATAAAGGCGCCTAAAATAAAGTTTTTTGTCATGAGTTTAAATTTGTTTATTTGAACGAAAATACGGCTTATTTTCTGCAGACGAAAATCTTGTTGAAAAGTTACTGTTGTGGAGAAAAGGTTCAAAAGATTGTCGCATAGATTACAGTTCGCAACCAAACAAAATACTAATTTTGCCCAAAACAATGACTATGACTCAAATCGAACATATCCCTTGCTTAATTATTGGTTCTGGACCTGCTGGTTATACTGCAGCAATTTATGCGGCCAGAGCAGATATGAAACCTGTTATGTACCAAGGAATGCAACCTGGAGGGCAATTAACAACAACAAATGAAGTTGAAAATTTCCCTGGCTACCCTGATGGTGTTACAGGACCCGAAATGATGATGCAACTTGAAGCACAAGCCAAAAGATTTGAAACAGATATCCGAAGTGGCTTTATAACAAAAGTAGACTTTTCGGAGGGTGTACATAAATGTTGGACAGAAGATGGTCATGAAATCCATGCCGATACGGTCATCATATCAACTGGTGCTTCGGCTAAATATTTAGGTCTTGAGAGCGAGCAACACTACCTTAAATTGGGTGGCGGTGTATCAGCTTGTGCAGTTTGTGATGGCTTCTTTTATCGCAACCAAGAAGTGGTCATTGTTGGTGCAGGAGACTCTGCATGCGAGGAAGCGCATTACCTATCTAAACTTTGCACCAAAGTGACAATGCTCGTTAGAAGAGATGAATTCCGCGCATCAAAAATCATGGCTGAACGAGTGAAAAACACCGCAAACATCGATATTCACTTTAATACTGAAACACTCGAAGTATTAGGTGACGGGCAATTAGTCACTGGTGTGCGTGTAATCAATCGTTCTACCAATGAAGAATCAGAAATTCCTTGCACAGGATTTTTTGTTGCCATTGGGCATCAACCAAATACAGCTGTTTTCAAAGATTTTATTGAACTTGATGAAACAGGTTACATCAAGTATGCTCAACCAGGTACGAGTAAAACAAATGTAGCGGGTGTGTTTGTTGCAGGTGATGCCGCAGACAAAACATATCGACAAGCTATTACTGCAGCAGGAACAGGTTGCATGGCAGCCTTAGATGCTGAACGATACCTAGCAGCAAAAGGTCATTAAGGAGCTTCATACACCAATGCTTCATTGAGGCAACACGGAATTATAATGCAGTTCATTACCAAAAAAAAAGCAGTGCTCATCGCACTGCTTTTTCATTGATTAATTTAATGAAGTGAAACCCTTTGGGACTATATCCTTGATTATAAAAGAATTTGTGTGCTTTGAAATTGCTAGTGTAAGAATCTAATGAAAGCATATTACAGTTTTCCTCATTTGCCTTTTGTGAAAGGGTATTAAAGATCAATTCACCTATACCTCGACTTCTATATTCCGCACTGACAACAATATTATCTAGTTCCAAATATTTACCAATCCAAAGCTTGTTACCTATCCAAACACCACAAAGTGCAATGCATTTTTGATCATCGTATACCGCAAGCTGACTGTAATTATGAGGCAACATGAGATCAAGCTCCTGATCATACTGCTCTATTGTCAGACTTGGATATAATTCTTGGAGCACGTCAAGATGAGCTAATATTTGTTGTTTATCAGTGAGGAAACGGGTGCTTAGCTTCATTCTATTATTTTAAATAAGTGTCGAAAAGTTCAAGGATTCTACGGTATTCGTCGGTCCATGAAGTGGCATATTTAAAACCATGCCTTTCCACAGGATACAACGCCATCCACCAATCTTTTTTTCCAAGTTCAATTAATCTCTGATTCAGACGTACCACATCTTGAAACTGCACGTTATCATCGATCATACCATGTAAAATGAGTAGCGGATCTTTCAAGCCCTCTGCAAAAAAAATAGGGGAACTCCTTTGATATGCTTCCGGATCTTCTTTTGGTGTATTAAGGATATTTGTAGTGTACTCGTGATTGTAATGAGCCCAATCTGTTACTGACCTCAACGCGGCGCCACATGCAAAAGTTCCGGGCTGTGTGAAAAGCCCCATTAAGGTTAGAAATCCGCCGTAAGAGCCGCCATAAATACCTACTCTATTTGAATCAATGGCATAATTGGACACTAAAAAATGTTTAGCATCTACATAGTCTTGTAGATCCCTCCCGCCCATATGTCTGTAAATCGCCGTTCGACAATCTCTACCATAGCCTTCACTTGCTCGATAATCTACATCCAAAACAGTATATCCCTGTTCAATTAATAACTGATGGAACATAAATTCTCTGTAATAATGGCTCCAATAGTGATGTGCATTTTGAAGATAACCAGCACCATGAACAAACAAAACTGCAGCACCATTTTTATCCTCCTGTTTTGGAGTGTACAAACGGGCATACACTGACTGTCCATCAGAGGCCGAAAAACTCAAAATCTCAGGTTGCTGCCAAGAATAGGAACGATAAACGTCAGTTCTAGACTCGGTAATCTGGATTGCATTACTTGTTTTTTTGAGTGGACAAGTATAAATTTCCCATGGTCGTATACTGGTGCTGAACCTGTAGGCTAATTGCTTTTCATCAGCTGACAATTCAACCTCGTATGCACCAAGCCCAGCAAGAACCGAATTAATTTGCTTTGTTGAAATATCCAGTACATGAAAACTTCGTGTTCCTGGATGAATCATATTTGTTGTTAGATAAAAAGTGGTGCTATCTTTGGAAAGACGCGCATCATATACTTCAAAGTTACCCGAAGTAAGTGCCACTTTTGACTTAGTGGATACATCGAGTAAATATAAATGAGAAAATCCGCTCTCTTCAGATTGAAAATAAATGACTTGGGCATCCTTAAGCCAACCGAGTGTCCCCTTTTCAAAATTCCAAGAAGAAATACCAGGCCCTCCAATCCAAGCGCTGTCTATTTGGTGTTCCAATTCTTCTATTTTCATGGTAAGCAAATCAATACAGACGATCCAACGATCTTTATTATCTGCACTTCGAATATCTACTAGTGCGAGCGCTTGTGTAGAGGCAAAAATCACAGGATGAAATATCAACTCACGGTCGGTTTTTTTCAAATTTGACAATATTGAAAAATCAAGTTTAACCAGTGAATCCGCAGCCAAATCGTGTACAAATAATTCCTCAGATGGCTCTGTATCCTGAACCTTGGAACGAGATTTTTCATTGAAGACGTGTCCATCTGCAGCAATGTAGTGTGGCACCTCGGTTGGTTTCAGTGGTTGTGCTTGCTGTTTTTTTAATATCACATAACGAGCACTCGGGTCAATTTGCAGTGCTCCATCTGGTTCAAAAGGCAAATTAAAAACTGATTTCTTGTTTGTTTTTGAGACTTGTAATTGTTTGATTCGCACGCTTTCAAATAACATGCTTTCTGCAGAACCTAGCTCTCCTTTTTGAATTTGCCCATCAGGCTTTTTACGATAACTAATCAGTTGCTGAGCCTTCCCTGAATTAAAGTCAAAGAGAAATAAACTCAGTCCTTGTTGAAAAGCTACACTGGAAATGCTAGACTGGATCTGTAAATTCCAAATATCATTAGCAAATAATGCATAAGATTGAATCAGCTTGTTTGGATCTTGAAGATATTGCAGTTCATTTTGATGGAAACGAAACTGATTCAAACGCCCCAACTCTGGATGATAAACCCAACGTTGCTCCCAATCGTCAGGCTGAAGCAACTGTGTTTGTCCATTTTGCAATTGGTAACTATAATAAGTAGGAACCAAAGAATCGGTATGCTTTTTGTAATAGTATATATGCCTACCATCAATACTCCACTCCGGAGACTCTGGCCAAACCCCTACAAAGCCATTTCCCTTCATAATTTCATTTAGTTGGAGCTGTGCTTTCACATTTGTGTTTAGAACACATAGAATAGAGAGGGTCAAGATAAATTTCATTCGATAAAAATAGAAATAATTGTACTTTTGAATCAAAGAACCTCTATGAAGAAATTGCTTTACAAAATTTTGCCCGAAAAGTACTACCTGCTTACCTTACATCGGTTCTTTTATTTGCTCTATGATTTGGGCTTACTTCGCAACAAAGAAGTATTCAAATTTCATTATTTTATCAAGCGCATCATTCAACCCGAATTTGTTGTCATAGACATAGGAGCAAACTTGGGCTACTTTGCCAAAAATTTCAGCCGCTTAGCTCATAAAGGTAAGGTTATTGCAATTGAACCACTACCTCAGTTCCATGCCGTTTTAAACCATTTCATAGGACATAAAGAAAATGTTGAACTGCACAATGTAGCACTCGGCAAAGAGGCAGGAAGTATTACTATGGTTCTTCCTCAAACCAACGGTATGCTACGTACTGGCCTACCTCACGTGATGCGTCCCGACGAAATGAGTACAACAGAACGAACTCAAATAGTTCAAATGGTTAACACCGCTGATTTTTTCCATACTTTCGATCGTATCGATTACATCAAATGTGATATCGAAGGGCATGAATGGGAAGTTTTTCAACTCCTTGAAAGTATGCTAGTCCAAAAGAGACCTATAGTGCAACTTGAAATTGACCCTAAAAACGAAAAATTGCTCCTTGATTTTTTTCAATCAATGCAATACACGCGCTGTGGAATTGAGCAAAAAACATGTAGAATTGAAAATGACTCACACGCAGGAGGAGATTATCTTTTTATACCCAATGAAAAAATAGAATTAATCCATCAATGGAACGCCTGACCTCAACCCTACTTTGCCTCATCTTAGCGCTTCTTTCATGCGAAAAAGGAACCGGCTTTTTTGTGATAAAAGGCACCATTACAGATCAGACATTTAGTAAAGGACACGAAGGCGCCAGCATTCAACTTTATAAAGTTCCAATTGGAACAGCCGATGAAATTTTTGTAGAAAGCTTCATTTTACCCACAGACGGTAAGTTTGAATTTAAAGTACCTAGAGAACGAATGGAGCGTTATATCTTGCGCATTGAGAAAGCGCTGTACTTTCCAATCGAAAAGGAAATTTATTACTCTGAATTAAGTATTGAAAATGATAATATTATTGATTTGAGTACCTCTGCCCAGGCATGGGCTAAGATTCATTTCAAGAATTTAAACCCCGCACCAACTGATCATTTTAGGTATATCAAACAAGAAGGCTTAGCAGCATGTGAAAGTTGTTGCCCGATAACTACTCAAGACTTTTTTGGAGCATTAGATACAACTTTTTATTGTATTAATAATGGTAATAGCACCTATTCCATTCTTTACTGGGTAATGAACACGCCCAATAATGGACTTAAAAGTGTAAATACCAGTGCTTTTGACACAACTCTCATAGAGGTATTGTACTAATTGGATTTGAAAACAGCATCCGATATTCCCTGATTGACCTTATAATTTGTAAATTGTAGTATGATGGTTCCGGTTTGTGAACCTTCGTTTGTCTTGGGTTTTTTCTTGTGTTGGTGTAAATCTGCAGCTACACTTTTAGGTAATTTAAATTTCTTCACATCAATTGTAAAAACCATTTTGTAGGGCAAGCCATATTTTGCCTGACTTCCATAGTAGTAGTTAACGTCTAGCGTTCCGTTGGTTTTACTCGTAATTTGAGATTTCAAAATCAAGTCCTTTACAGGATCAATCCAAAGTTTGACCAAGATTACATCCGAATTTTCTGTGAGGGGTAAAACCGAAACAACAGCCGTTTTGACATCACCAATCATTTTTGAACCGTTAAGTGCACATGTGTAGGCCTTTTCATTGCTTAAAAACTGATTAAGCTCGCCCAGACCTTGTTTGGGTAGAATCGCAATACCCTTTGATTCAACCTTCATTTGATTGGGTTGTTTGTATAGCACCTTTGCATCCACTTCATCAATTTTAATCATCGGAACTAGTGCCTTGATATGCACGTCCGAAGTGTAGTCTTTCACTTTTTCAAGTTTGAGTCGAACAGATTGAACTAGTTCATTTGGATCTTGTGCATAATTGAGCCAAGCCGAAAATAGGACAGTAAATAAAAAGAAAAACTTCATGAGGTAATATCTTTACGTTTAAATTGGAAAATAGCCAATGACACAAACACCACATTGTGGGCAAGTAATATCCAAACAGACTCCCAAATTGCTTTCCATGGAACAGGATCGTTAAAAAAGGAACGCCACGAAGCCATGTGTGTGGTAAAAAGCCAAGGTTTGATATAATCAAAGACACTCACATCTAATGAACCGATAATTGTAAATAGTATAATGACGGCCATGGTAGAAACGATGGGGCCAATCGAGTTATCTGCAAAGGCTGAGAAAGCGATTGATAAAGTTGCTATGGTCATTAAGGCTAAGTAGGCCACCAAAAATGCTAATCCATAGCGCCAGAGGATATCTGCATAGTTTAAAATTACTAATCCATCCGAATTTAACACAATCAAATCACCTGTTCCAAAAACCCAACGCCCAACAATAAGCGCTAAAAACCCCATCCATACAACAAGAATTAATGTATAAACAGCCGCGGCAATTAATTTGGAGTATACGACTTGACTTCGGCTAATTGGCTTGGTTAGCAACATGCGCAAAGTACCCATTGCTGCTTCACCCGATAGTAAATCTCCGGTAACTAAAGCCACGAGTAATGGAATATGCACAATGAGCATCTGTAAAACAATAAATGCAATGAGGTTTCCATTCAAGATATTTCCATTGAATGAGAGCGTTTGCTCAAAAGAGGCCGTAACAAATGATATGTACATTCGGCCATCTGCTTTCATCGCAAATAAAATAATGAGTATGAGCAGGGTGAGAGCGGCAAGACCAATATAGCTTCTCGGTTTAGCTAATATTTTAACAAATTCGTTGTAAGTGTTTTTCCAGAGCATTAGGATTGGGTCATTTGGATGAAAAAATCTTCTAGAGTCCGCTTGGGTTCTAAAGCAACTACTGCGAATCCTGCATTAACCAAAGCTGCATTTACAGCAGGTATCATGTTCCTTTCTACATTCATTTCAAGGGTTTTGGGCGAGATAACTTCTACTTTTAACGCTGAAAATTGTTTTTGCAAAAACTCAAATGCATCCTGGCTTCTTTCCTGAAGTTCAATAGATAGTAATGTCTCTTGTGCGTTCATCAGTTCTGAAACAGAACCTTCAATAATGGTCTTTCCCTTGTTAATGATGACCATCCGATTGGCGACATGTTCAATTTCAGCTAATTGATGAGAGGATAAAATCACTGTTTTATTTTGCTCATTTTTAAGGCGCAAAATAAGGTCTCGGACTTCAATAATTCCCTGTGGGTCTAGGCCTGTAGTAGGTTCATCTAGGATAATGAGCTCTGGTTGATGCAATAAAGTTTGAGCAATACCAAGGCGCTGGCGCATTCCATGAGAAAAACCACCTACCTTATCCCTATCGCGACCACTTAACCCAACAAAATCCAATGTTTCATTGATCGTCTTTGTAGAAACAGCTGTCCCAGATATACGCGCGAAAATTTCTAAATTTTTACGCGCTGAAAGGTATTTGTAGAAATCAGGCTTTTCGACAATACTACCTACCTGAGTTAAGATTTCATTTCTAAATTCAAATAGATTTTTTCCAAAAATATGAATTTGACCCGCATTGGGCTTTATCAATGACAGCATGCAACGCATCGTCGTACTTTTCCCTGCTCCATTGGGACCAAGGAAACCAAAAACATCTCCTTTTCGGACAGTAAAACTGACATCTTTGACAGCAGTAAAAGAGCCAAATTGTTTTTGCAATCCTTTGATTTCAATTATGGGTTCTTGATTCATTTATACAAGGTACATTAAAAACGCTAATTATATGAAAGCAAAGTTAACTAAAGAGCTCATCCACTTTTTGAAAGCGGTAATTGAATATTTGTTCGAGCTTAGGTTTTACAAGCCACGGGTGAACCAGTTTACCTAAAATACCAAACGGCAAGACATAAGTGACAATGTCCGTCATTTCAACTCCACCATCAACTTGCTTAAAATGATGCTCATGGTGCCATATTTTGTATGGACCAACACGTTGCTCATCGATAAAAAACGAAAGTTCCTTAACTGTCTTGATCTCTGTAACCCATCCCAAAGGAATGCCAGCAAGAGGTTTTACAGTGTAAGCAATCATGAGTCCTTCATACATCTTTGATGGTACATCTGACTTGACGACAAAGCCCATGGAAGGAGGCGTAATTTCCTTTAAATTGTGAGGAGATGAAAAAAAGTCCCAGCAGGTTTGCAGGTCTGTTTTGATAAATTGGGTGCGTTTGAGTTGATACATAATTGAACAACACAAAAAAAGGTTTTTTGTTTGGGTTTATTTAAATGCTTTTGGCGCAGGATTTGGACCAAGCACAAAGCGCAACTCCCCTCCTTTCATGAGGTCTAAATGCGAAATAGAAGGACTTAAAAGGCGCTTCCCTTGCCAATATACCGCTTGAATATACATGTTGCCTTCTGAATTATTTTCTGTTGTAATGTGTAGTATTTGGGATGAATCGAGTTGAATTTTTGCCTCTTTGATCAATGGAGTTGTAAGGGAGTAGTCGGTTGATCCTGGTGCAAATGGATAAAAACCTAGGGCCGAAAAAATATACCAAGCACTCATCTGCCCACAATCGTCATTACCACCCATTCCCTCTGAATTCAAGTTATATTGATTACGAAGAATGAGACGAGTTGTTCGTTGGGTTTTCCAGGGTTGAGAAGTAAAGTTATAGAAATAAGGAATGTGATGTGAAGGTTCATTACCATGGACATAATTCCCGATGATACCCGCCCGCATTATGTCCTCGGTATTTTCGAAATATCGATCGGGAAGCTCCATTGTAAACAAGGAATCTAGATGCCTAATAAAGCGCTTTTCTGACCCCATCATCTGAATCAAAGCTTTCGGGTCATGGGGAACATAAAAACTATAATTCCATGCATTTCCTTCGATAAACCCTTGGCCGTGAGTATCTAGTGGGTCAAAAGGAGATTTAAATTTTCCGTCGTCCAGTCTTGGACGCATAAATCCTGTCTGCAAATCAAATACATTCTTGAAATGTTGAGCGCGTCTGTTGTAAATTTGAAGTAGGCTATCCTGATTGAAAACACCTGCCATTTGGGCTATACACCAATCGTCATAGGCATACTCAAGCGTCTTAGAAACAGAACTCCCACTTTTGTTTTCGGGTACATAGCCTAAATCAATATAAGCGCCCAGCCCTTCGTAAAAACGCTGATTTGATGTTTGCACTGCAGACCAAAGGTAGCGCGATGGGTCCTTTACGTAAGGATTTTGTTTGACTATAGCGTCCGCTTGTACTGAAACGGCATGATACCCGATCATACACCAATTTTCATTGGCATAGTGAGACCACACCGGCAACATATGATGTACACTTTGCTCATAATGTTGCTGCATCGATTCCAACATATCAGCATTCACTTTAGGATAAAACAAATTTAAAAAAGGGTGTTCAGCTCGGTAAGTATCCCATAATGAAAACGTCGAGTAATTGGTGTATCCATCTGCTTTGTGGATACGCTGGTCAAGACCTCTATAGCTTGAATCTACATCCATAAACACACTTGAACCAATAAGACAATGATACCATGAAGTATAAAAGGTTACCGCGTCTTTAGGATCCAAAAAAGATACTTCCTTAAGCATAGAAAAAGCTTTATCCCATTCTTGTTGTGCTTTTTGCGCATACTTATCAAAACCTGAGGTAGGAGCCTCCACAGCAAGATTCGCTAATGCACCATCTATTGATACTCCAGACAAGGCCACCCTAAACTCAACTTCTTTTGCATCACCAAAGAAAAGTGCTGCTTTTAAACCCTGCCCTGCCCCTTCCGCAAAATCTTTTTCAGTCTCAAAATTGCGCCAAAACCCTCGATACATACTCGGCTTGAGATCTTTAATTTGATAACTACTCAATGGAACGGAAAGTGCAATTGCAAAATATACCGAACGGGTTCGTCCCCAACCATTCGTTTGCTTGTAGCCAGTGAGAAGGGTGTCATTTTCTACACGTAAAAAACACCACACATTCTTACCCTCATAGTTGTAGATTCCATGTGTTAGGTCAAGGATAAAATGAGTGGGGTCTCCATCCTGAAGGCGATACCTATGTACCCCTACGCGCTTTGTTGTGGTCAGTTCGACATCGATATTTACTTCATCCAAATGAACGCTGTAGAAACCCGGTTTCGCTATTTGATCATGGCCATATGTAGATCTGTACCCTTTTTGCGGTTGCGCTGCTGTTCCTGGATTCCACTGGACTACCCCTCTATTTGGCATCAATAAAACATCCCCAAGATCAGAATGACCAGTACCACTAAAATGAGTATGAGAAAAACCGACAATCGTGCTATCTGCAAATTGATAACCTGCACAATACCTGTAAACTTCTGGCTGGTACTTCCCATCAATGGCATATGGAATGGTATCTGTATCAGGGCTCAATTGAACTGCTCCAAATGGAAGGGTTGCTCCGGGAAAAGTATGACCGGCCTCGCCTGTCCCAATCAAAGGGTTCACATGTTGTAAAGGGGTTAATTGTGCTTCTAAATAAAAGCACATGAATAGGAAAATACTTAAAAAGAAATTACGCATCTCTAAAAATAAAAAAAGCACGGCTACATTAACCGTGCTTAAAATTAAAAAAAGGCTTGAATTAAATAAGCTCTACTACCATAGCAGAAGCTCCACCCCCACCATTGCAAATACCTGCTGCACCGCGTTTTCCACCGTTTTGTTTCAAAACATTTAACAAGGTTACAATGATTCGAGAACCCGAATTTCCGAGAGGATGGCCTAGGGCAACAGCACCACCATTAACATCCACTTTTGTGGGATCTAAACCAAGGATTTTCATATTGGCAAGACCAACCACAGCAAAAGCTTGGTTGAGTTCCCAATAATCGATATCAGCAATGGTAAGTTCAGCTTTGGCCAATGCTTTAGGGATAGCTAGAGAAGGAGCTGTCGTAAACCATTCTGGCTCTTGTGCGGCGTCAGCATATGAAATAATTTTTGCCAACGGTTTGAGGTTGTATTTTTCAACTGCTTCCTCTGAGACGAGAATAAGTGCAGAAGCACCGTCATTAAGTGTAGAGGCATTAGCAGCTGTGATCGTACCATCCTTTTCGAAAGCGGGTCTAAGCGAAGGTATTTTATCTAAAAAAACATTTTTAAATTCCTGATCTTCACTCACCATAATTGGGTCTCCCTTGCGCTGTGGAACAGCAACAGCAACTACCTCTTCTGAGAAACGTCCTTCTTGCCATGCTGCGGCTGCGCGTTGATAAGATTGAATGGCAAAGTCATCTTGGTCTTGTCTGGAAATTTCGTATTTGGTTGCGCACAACTCAGCGCAATTTCCCATTGGCACTTTATTATAAACATCCAATAATCCATCTTTGGTGATGCCATCAAGCATAGCGATATTTCCGAATTTTACTCCGTTTCGACCATCCATATAATGTGGTGTCTGGGACATATTTTCCATCCCTCCCACAACAACTATATGGTTATCACCTGCAAGAATGCTTTGAGCTCCTAACATGATTGATTTCATTCCAGAAGCACAAACTTTATTGACCGTTGTACAGGGTACATTTTTTCCCAAACCTGCTCCTATGGCTGCTTGGCGAGCTGGAGCCTGACCTACTCCGGCTTGCAGCACATTTCCCATAAAAACTTCGTCAATTAACGATGGATCTATTTGCGCTTTTTCGAGCGCACCTTTAATTGCGGTAGCTCCTAATTGTGTGGCAGATACACCTGAAAATGCACCCATAAATGAGCCCATTGGCGTACGCACTGCGGATAAAATGTAAACGGTTTTTGACATGTTGATTGTTTTTGAGCCACGAATTTAAGTAAAAATGTATGTATTTTTGGCTTATGCATTTGCTATCTTCTTATTCTTTGTGGTGGATTGTACCTATCCTGTTGATTTCTACCTTACTAAGCCTGCTATTTTATCGCAATGAAAACTGGCTAACAAAAAAATCTAAATATCTCAAATACAAATTATTAACCCTAAGAGCATTAAGCTTTAGTTTAATTGGTGTCCTCCTATTGGGGCTTTTATTTGAACAGACAAAATTCGAAACCGAAAAACCAATTATTCTCACACTCGTTGATCGGTCGTCTTCGATGAATAACTACAGTAAAAGCACCTTACTTAAAAAACAAATTTCTGCCTATCAAAAATCCTTGGAAAATAAGTTAGATAGTAGATTTGAATTAGAGACTTGGAACTTTGGTAAAGACTTAACCGCATCCTCGAAAGATTTCACCTCCGAACAAACCAACATGGAGCTACCTTTTGAAAAAGCAGCAAATCAATATATCAATAGAAATCTTGGTGCTATTGTCCTTATCTCGGATGGAAACTACAATACAGGAGAACATCCAATGTATCATGCAGAAAGCCTACCGCTCACTGCAGTTTACAGCCTAGCCGTAGGTGATACAGCGCTTAAAAAAGATTTAATTATAAGCCATGTTGCCTATAACGACATTGCCTTTTTGAACAATAACTTTCGTTTTGAGGTTGATGTAGAGGCCAATAGATTTCCTGGCAAGAGGACAAGAGTTGATCTTTATGAAGATGGTAAAAAGATCGCTTCTCAAGCCATTCAACTAAGTGTAGAACGCAACTCCATTACAACAATCAATTTTGAAGTAAAAGCAGGTCGACCAGGCATACACGAGTATAAATTGTATATACCAAAGGCCGAAGGAGAATTTTCAATCCAAAACAACTACAAAACTATTTACATCGAGGTTTTAGACAGCAGAAATAAAATTTTATTGTTTAGCCAGGCTCCACACCCAGACCTTTCTGCCATCCAACAAGCGCTCTCAGGAAATGAAAACTACGAAATTATTGTAGCTAATCCCGATCAAGTTAAAACGATCAAGTTAAAAGAAATTGACCTTGTCATTTGGCACGATCCTGGAAAAATCCTCAACAAACAACTATTCGAAAATATTCAAGAGTTGAAAATTCCGGTTTGGTATATTTTAGGAACTCAGACCGATCAGCAAATAGCCAATAGGCTTCAAATTGGACTTCAAATAGAATTACGTCAACAACTTGAAGAAGTGCAGACCTATCACAATACTGGATTTGCGCTATATGCTCCAAATGAAACCTGGTTGAGT
The DNA here is from genome assembly GCA_030830205.1 of Crocinitomicaceae bacterium. Taxonomy (GTDB): domain Bacteria; phylum Bacteroidota; class Bacteroidia; order Flavobacteriales_D; family Crocinitomicaceae; genus UBA952. The sequence goes on from JAURNL010000074.1 coordinate 35,155, forward strand.
TTAAGCCCTTTTCTACCTCCTCTTACCAAGCGTTTTGGAGAGGCTAAAACGAAAGCAGGAACCCAAGTACTGTTTAAACAACGCATCGGCAACCTTCAGAAAGATAGTCCCATGCTTTGTTTTCATGAAAAAAACAACCATCGACATGCGACCTTACTAGGCGAAGGTATTTGGCGTTGGCGCATGGTTAATTACATGAAGAAACAAAACCACCAAGCCTTCGATGCATTTATTGGCGAAATTTGCGCCTACCTCATGGTTAAAAAAGAAGGAAGCGGCTTAAGAATTCAAGCTCCTAAAAAGCTCAGCTCTTCAACAAACTGCACGTTCAACGCTAGCTTTTACAATGAAGCTATGCAAGCCATTACAAGTCCTGAAATTTTATGGGAACTAGATTATGAACACCAAAAAACAAGAAAAGGGAATTTTTCTACAAAAGGTGATTTTTACCAACAACAACTTGGAAGACTTAAACCAGGACGTTATTATTGGAAAGCCACGACTGTGCACAATCAAAAAAAATACCTCAAAACTGGCGCCTTTATTGTTGAAGATATTGACCTAGAACAAATAGAGTCATCTGCGAGACACAACACTCTATACCAGCTAGCTACACAAACCGAGGCTAAGGTTTTTAATGTGAAAGATTACCAACAACTCATTAAAGAACTTCAAAAAAGCGACGATCTTGTAGCACAACGCATCGAAACTCATCATTTCAATCCTTTACTAGATTATCTTTTACTCTTTCTATTGTTACTTACAACACTCTTTGGGGAATGGTTCTTGAGAAGATATCATGGTACTTATTAATTCATTGCTCATGCGCATCATTCAGACTTTTATTTTTCTTTGCACTCAATTGCTCATATCAGCTCAAACATTCCAAGATGGCGACCTGATTTTTCAGCACAGCTCTTCCACCCAAAGTACAGCAGTACAGTTAGCCACCAATTCCTACTATTCGCATTGTGGCATTATTTTTTACCGCAATGGGCAAGCCTATGTTTTTGAAGCAATAGAACCTGTTGGTATTCGAACTTTGGAAGATTGGATCGCCAGCGGAGAAAAGCAACATTATGCGGTCTATCGTCTGAAGGAAAAAACACTAACTGCAGCCGAATTGCAACAAATGAACACCTATTTGAAAGCGCAACTTGACAAGCACTACGATATTGGATTCAATTGGTCCGATAAAGAAATGTATTGTTCAGAATTGGTATACAAAACTTATCAAAATATTGGCATAACGCTTTGCCCCACACAAGTACTCGGCACTTTTCGACTAGACCACCCTAAGGTTAAGCATATTTTAACCCAACGCTATGGCAACAACATTCCCTACGACGAACCGATGGTGTCACCGGGTCAGTTGACGGAATCCTTCTTATTGTACAAAGTTCACTAAGCCTTTATGGAATTACAATTTTCGATCAAAAATTTCAACGAACTATCTGTATATGAACTTTATAGATATTTACAGTTGCGCAGTGAAGTTTTTGTAGTGGAACAAAACTGTGTCTACCAGGATCTCGACAATAAAGATCAATTGGCGCAGCATGTGCTCATCCACAAGCAGCAGCAACTCATCGCTTGTGCGCGCATTTTACCTCCCCAAACAGCATACGAACAAATCTCTATTGGTAGGGTCATTATTGCGGCAAGCGCTCGCAAAACAGGACTGGGTCATGCATTAATGGAATACTGTTTGGCGCAAATTCTGCAACAATTCGGAGAACAAGAAATTGTACTTTCTGCGCAAGCACACTTGCAAAATTTTTATAAAAAACACAACTTTGCACCACAAGGGGAAATCTATCTTGAAGATGGTATTCCTCATATTCAAATGATCAGAAAATAAATAAGAACACTAGTTTAGCTTAATATGAAAAACAACATACTATTCATCTTGATTTCAGGCAGCATCTTGGTCGCTTGCTCTACATCTCACCTAGATAAAACAACCACACCTCTTCAAAGTATAGATACACAGGCTTTGGACACAACAATCAGCCCAGCTGATGATTTCTTCCTGTTCGCTAACGGTACTTGGATTGCCAACACTGTCATTCCTTCAAGTGAGTCTCGTTGGGGAAGCTTTAATGAATTAGAGCAGGCCAATAATGAAAAGTTAATTTCGCTCTTACAAAATGTGGTAGCCAATCCGGGAGAAATCGGATCTCAAAATCAATTGTTAGGCGCCTACTTTTCTTCGTTTGTCGACATGAAACGTAGAAATGAACTGGGAATCAGTCCTTTATCTTCAGATTTACAAAAAATATCAGCTTTAACAGATTTACAAGGTCTGCAAACCATCGTATCGAGTCTGCACAAAGATGGTGTTGGTGCTTTTTTTGGTTTTGGCGTTGGACAAGACCTTAAAAATGTCAAAACGAATGTCGCCTACCTTGGACAAGGCGGTATTGGCTTGCCAAACAGAGACTATTATTTCGATGAGAAATATGAGTCTATTAGAAGCGCATACGTGAGTCATATTTCAAAATCTTTTGAGCTTGCGCTCTTACCAAATGCCATAAAAGCCGCTCAAGACGTATTTGAATTTGAGCTCGAACTTGCACGAGCCATGCTCAGACCAGCTGAAATGCGCGAACCTGAAAAAACTTACAATAAAAAAGCAATCAGTGAAGTATCGCAAAGCTTTGGAGCAAATTTCAATTTTCAAAATTATTTAACAGCACTTGGTTGCCAGTTACCTGATACAATTATTGTAAGTAATCCAAGCTTCAATCCCAACCTTTCTCGACTTTGGGCCGAAACACCACTAGATGTGATAAAAAATTATTTAAATTGGTGTGTAATCAACCATTATGCTGGGCACCTTAACGAAGACTTCGTTCAACTCAACTTTGATTTTTACGAGGGTGTTTTATCTGGCAAAAAAGAAGCGCAACCCATTGATGAGCAAGCAATTGAAGAAATGACCAATTTAGACGTTGGTGAACTATTGGGAAAGGCGTTTGTCGATCAACATTTTTCAAAAGCAGCTCAAGACAGGGTCAATGAAATGGTAGATAACCTCCTGTATGTCTATAAGGAGCGGATTGAGCAACTAGACTGGATGTCTGACGCTACTAAAAAAGAAGCAATTGTTAAGCTTAATGCAATTGGTCGTAAACTCGGCTTTCCAAGTAAATGGGAGGATTACAGTAACTTGCGCTTTAATGCAGATAGCTACATGCACAACTATAGAGAAATGTTGCGTTACAGCGTCAATAAGAATATTGCAGAATTGGGCAAACCTGTAGATCAAGAAAAATGGGGTATGCCTGCTCATATGGTTAATGCTTATTATCACCCGTTACTCAATGAAATAGCCTTCCCTGCCGGTATCATGCAAGCTCCTTTCTTCGATGAAAATTTTGAAGACGCTGTCAATTACGGCCGCATTGGCATGGTTATTGGCCACGAATTCACACATGGTTTTGACGACATGGGGAGTAAATTTGCTGCCGACGGATCTTTTACCAATTGGTGGACCGAAGAGGACCGCTTGCTCTTTGAAGAAAAAACAAAACTGTTGGGAGCAACATTTTCTGGGTTTTGTCCAATGGAAAATCATTGTGTAAATCCGGATCTTACTATGGGTGAAAATATTGCCGATCTTGGGGGACTTACGATGGCCTATTATGCCTACCAAAGAACTCCAGAATTCAAAGCAAATGAAATGGTTTCAGGTTTCAGCCCGGCCCAACGCTTTTTTATCGCCTACGCTCAACTTTGGAAAATCAAATATACTGATGCTGAAATGAAAAAGCGCTTAGCCACAGACCCTCATTCTCCGGGTATGTACCGCGTCAACGGACCTTTGAAAAACTGCCCTGAATTTTTTGAGGCTTTTCAAGTGCCAGAAGGTAGAGAAATGCGCAATGATCTTAAAAAAGTTGCCCGCATCTGGTAAGGAGTTCAGCGCTCGAAATTTCTTCTTGGGTCCCAGTTTCCATATTCTTCAAACTTAGCATACCTTTGGCCGCTTCTGCTTCACCAATCATCACAACATAAGCTACTTTACGGTCATTCGCATACTTAAGTTGTTTTTGAAGTTTAACTGCACTTGGATAAAGCTCTGCAGCTACACCTAATTTACGTACCTGCTGTAAAAGATGTAAAACGTGTTTTGCTTCTTTGTCTCCAAAATTCACGAAGAGCAAATCGAGCGTGCGGTCAAGTTCTTTTGGGAATAGTTGCAACTCCGTCATTACATCATATATCCGATCAGCTCCAAATGAAACACCAACTCCAGACAAACCTTTTAGGCCGAATAGAGCAGTGAGGTCATCATAACGCCCACCTCCGCAAATACTTCCCATTTTCACGTCTTTGGCTTTTACTTCAAAAATTGCACCTGTGTAGTAATTGAGTCCTCGGGCAAGGGTTAAATCAAATATCAACTCACCTTTGAGCAATCCTAAATCTCCAATGTGATTAAAAACTTCCTGCAGCTCATCCAATCCTTTTAGTCCAATTTCACTAGCAGAAAGGTAATTTCTCATGAGTGTCATTTTCTCTAAGTTACTTCCCTCGAAACCAAATAAAGGCTTGATTTTTTCTATTACTGAAGGCGAAAAACCTTTATTCAAAAGCTCTTCTTCAACTCCAGCCTCTCCTATCTTATCAAGCTTATCCAATGCAACAGTAAGTTCTACAATTCGTTCAGCAACCCCACAAACCTCTGCAATACCACTTAAGACTTTTCGGTTATTGATTTGAATATAAAATCCTGGCAAGCCCAAATTACTCAGAACTTCGTCAAAAATCTGAATGAGTTCTACTTCATAGAGCAAGGAGTCAGAACCTACCACATCAACATCACATTGGGTGAACTCTTGGTATCGGCCATGTTGCGGTCGGTCTGCACGCCATACTGGTTGGATTTGATATCGTTTGAATGGAAAAGTTAAGTCATTTTGATGCTGTACAACAAATCGCGCAAATGGAACAGTAAGGTCGTACCGCAAAGCTTTCTCTGCAAGTGAATTGGCAAATCGAGGCAAATTATCTTGTGCCAAAGCTTCTAGATCAGCTTTTTTCATTTTTTCACCGGAATTTAATATCCTGAAAATAAGGCGATCGCCCTCATCTCCATATTTCCCAAGAAGGGTACTGGATAATTCAAAACTTGGTGTTTCTATTGGCGCATAACCAAACCGTCTGAACACTTCTTTTATCGTGTCAAACATGTAATTGCGCTTAGCGACTTCTGTAGGTAGAAAATCACGTGTGCCTTTAGGAATTGTAGGTTTCTGAGCCATATTATAAGTTGGTGTGTTCAAGAAATAATTGATAAATAACACCATCAGCAAGTCCAATTTTTGGTACCACCAATGATTCTTGCCCTAGTGCGTTTAGGGCAGCCATGTAGATTTGAAGTGCTGGAACTATGACGTCGGCACGATCAGGCTTGAGCTGAAACTGCAAACAACGCTCTTCAAATGACAAAGCCATTAATTCTTCATGCAAATTCTTAAGTGATCCTAAGCTTAAAGTTGCTTTTGTGTTTGGAGCAATTGTTTTGAGCGCTTGATTGATATTCCCACCTGTTCCAAACACCGTGAAAATTTGATTTTGAGGTTTGTTTTGCTCAATCCAAGTAGAAAAATCCAACCATGTTTGCGGAGCAGTTTTTCCTTTTAAAATACGAATTGTCCCCAATTCGAATGAGCGTGAAGCAAGCTTCTGACCATTTTCAAAAATGCTTATTTCCGTACTTCCTCCACCTACATCTACAACAACAAATTGTTCTTGCTTTTGAAAATTAAAGCGAACAAAGGATTGAAGTATCAGACGCGCTTCTTCTTCACCTGAAATAACCTCTATTTGAATATCGGTTTGCTCAAAAATTTGATTGACAATTTTTTTGCGATTGGAGGCTTCGCGCATGGCAGATGTGGCTACTGCACGGAGTTTATCAACTTCATTTGCTTCAGCTAAAAACTTGAATGCATGCATCGTTTGCTGAAATTTCAATGCTTTTTTAGCAAGGATCTTGCCCTTTTCAAAGACTTCCTCGCCAAGTCTGAGCGGAACACGGTAGTAGGCCAACTTACGAAATTGCATGTGTCCTCCTAGTTGCTGAACTTCGGCAATTAAAAGCCGAGCAGCATTCGTTCCGATATCAATAGCAGCAAACTTCACCTCACAAAATTAAACAATGCCTTTGGCAAACCATAAAATATTTTGTTTATTTGTTGAGTATCGCAATGAAGATAAACGAACACATCCTTTTCAAATCTAAAATAGCGCCTCAAAAAGGTTCTTTATTACTTGCCGACCCTCATCTAACGGAAGATTTCTTTCAGAGAGCAACAATTCTACTCATTGCCCACGACCAAACAGAGAGCTTTGGCCTCGTGCTCAACCACCCTTCCGAACTTGTATTGAGTGATTTATTTGAGCACATTGATCTTGACCTACCCATTTTCACTGGCGGCCCAGTAGCACCAGAACAACTGTTTTTCTTACATCGCTTTTCCAATATAGAAGGTGCAACACGTATAAGTGATGACTTATTTTTTGGAGGGGATTGGAAAGAAGTACTCATCAATGCCATTGTACTCAAAAATCCTGCAACTCACCTCCGTCTTTTCGCTGGCTATGCCGGTTGGGGAGCAGGACAGCTGGAACATGAACTTGCGGACCACGCATGGGTATGCACTCTAGATTTCCATGTTCAAAACATTTTCAAGGAAGATCCTTCTCGCTTATGGAAGAAATGTATGCTCGAACAAGGACCTGAGTTGGCTCAATTCGCCCATTTCCCAATCAACGCTTCTGACAATTAAAACGAGTAGCCACTTGTTTTTCAGGTAATTATTAGTACCTTTGCACCTCATTTTGAAGTGCGCTCCCTGAAAGCGCCATTTATTTTGTTTAACAACTTTCTGATATTCAGGGTATTAGAAATACAAATTTTTCGCCTCATGGCCAAACACATTGAACCGCAGGGATCTGCAGATTTTGATTGGGAAGCACTCCAATTGGATGGCTACAATCAAGTAGAACGCTCCGAACTAGGAGATCGCTACGAAAAAACCTTGACTTCCATCATGGAAAAAGAAGTTATTCAAGGTACCGTTGTAATGATCAACAAAAAAGAAGTAATCATCAATATTGGTTACAAATCTGAAGGTGTTGTTGCTGCTAACGAATTCCGCTATAATCCAGACCTCAAAGCTGGTGATGTAGTAGACGTATACGTAGACTGCCTTGAAGACAAAACAGGTCAATTAATCGTTTCTCACCGTACGGCACGCATGCACAGTGCTTGGATTCGAGTAAACGACGTATTGCGCACAGGTGAAATCATCACAGGTTTTGTAAAATGCAGAACCAAAGGTGGTTTAATCGTTGACGTATTCGGAATCGAAGCGTTCCTTCCAGGTTCACAAATTGACGTGAAACCAATCCGTGACTATGATATCTATGTTGGTAAAAACATGGAATTTAAAGTAGTTAAAATTAATGAAGAATTCCGCAACGTAGTTGTTTCTCACAAAGCACTTATCGAAGCAGAACTCGAAGAACAAAAGAAACAAATCATCTCTGGCCTTGAAAAAGGACAAGTACTTGAGGGTGTTGTTAAAAATATCACCTCATACGGTGTCTTCATCGACCTTGGTGGTGTTGACGGGCTTATCCACATCACAGACCTCTCTTGGGGACGAGTTACTCACCCAGAAGAAATGCTCGAGTTAGATCAAAAAATCAATGTGGTTATCCTCGACTTCGATGATGACAAAAAACGCATTGCTCTTGGCTTGAAACAATTGCAACCACATCCATGGGATTCTCTTGACACTAACCTAAGTGTTGGTGACAAGGTAACTGGAAAAGTAGTTGTTATGGCAGATTACGGCGCATTTATTGAAATCGCCGCAGGTGTTGAAGGTTTGATTCACGTATCTGAAATGAGCTGGTCACAGCATCTTCGTTCAGCTCAAGATTTCTTAAAGATTGGTGATAGCGTTGAAGCTGTTGTCTTGACTTTAGATCGTGAAGAACGCAAAATGTCTTTGGGCATCAAACAACTCATGCCAGATCCATGGAATGATATCGAAATCAAATATGCAGTTGGCACACGCCATAGCGCTAAAGTTCGCAACTTCACTAATTTCGGTGTATTTGTAGAACTCGAAGAAGGTGTCGATGGTCTTATCCACATTTCAGATCTTTCATGGCAGAAAAAAATCAAGCATCCATCTGAATTCTGCAAAGTTGGTGACGCAATGGAAGTACTCGTACTAGAAATTGATCGTGACAACCGCCGCATTTCTTTGGGCCACAAACAACTCGAAGAAAATCCTTGGGATGTATTTGAAAACACATTCTCAGAAGGAAGTATTCACAGCGGGACAATCATCGATATGAAAGACAAGTCTGGTATCGTTGCATTGCCATACGGTGTAGAGGGTATTTGCCCATCAAAGCACCTTCGCAAAGAGGATGGCTCAAACGCTAAACTTGAAGAAACACTTGACTTTAAAGTGATTGAATTCAACAAGGACGCGAAGAAAATTGTATTATCTCACACCAGACTTTTCGAAGAAGGTGAAGACAAACCAACTACTCCAAGTAAAGGAGGTAAAAAAGCTGGGGGCAATTCCACTGACCAAGCAGTTAAAGCGATCAACCAAAGTGCAGAAAAATCTACACTTGGTGACCTCGATGCACTTGCAGGTTTAAAAGAAAAAATGGAACGAGGCGAATAAGCCAATCCATTTGTAAAATAAAGGGGGCTTTGGCCCCCTTTTTTATTGCCTAGCATCTCAAATTTATACTTAACTTTAGACCCTGAAAGATGGGAACTAATCAAATTTCAACAACCGTAAAAGATATTTTTGCTGCGTATCTTGAGCAAAATGGCCACCGCAAGACACCGGAGCGCTTTGCCATACTCGCAGAAATCTACGCATACGAGGGCCACTTTGATGTCGAGTCGCTGTACATCAAAATGAAAAACCACAATTACCGTGTTTCAAGAGCCACCCTATACAATACAATAGAGTTACTCTTAGCATGTAATCTCGTACGCAAACATCAGTTTGGTAAAAACTTGGCGCAATTTGAGAAATCACATGCATCAAAACAACACGACCATCTCATTATCACTGATACTGGAGAGGTAATCGAATTTTGCGATCCAAGAATACAGCAAATTAAAGCAACCATCGAAGAATTATTCGGAGTCGCTGTCCAACATCACTCCCTCTATTTTTACGGTGTTAAAAAAACCACTACAGACTAATGGAAGTACAGGTATTACCAAATGGCCCCTTGAGTATTATCAAACTCCAAGGACGCTTTTTCACTGAAAGTGACAGAGAAAATGCAATTGAGATTCTTGACCAAATCAGCAACTGGAATTTAGTCATTGACCTGAGCGAACTTGAATACATCAATTCAACTGGTATTGCATTCTTAGTCAAAACCCTGACGCGCTCCCGACTCAACCTCGGCGACACCGTCCTCTATCAACCGAATACACAACTCAGTAAAATATTTGAATTAACGCGAATGGAACACATATTTGCGATTTTTCAAGATTTCGAACAAATTAAAAAGTTTTTTGAACAAACATCATGAAGGTAGACGTACTATTAGGCTTACAATGGGGAGATGAAGGCAAAGGAAAAATTGTCGATGTACTCACACCTTCCTACGACATTATTGCTAGATTTCAAGGTGGCCCTAACGCCGGACACACCCTAGAATTTGAAGGAATTAAACACGTATTACATACTATTCCATCAGGTATTTTCCATCCAACAGTGATTAATTTAGTGGGTAACGGGGTTGTCATTGATCCTGTTGTATTCAGTGCTGAACTTGATAAATTAAAGCCTTTTGGGATTGATTTTTCAGCTCGACTGTTGCTTTCAAAAAAAGCACACTTAATTTTACCTACACATAAATTAATAGACGCGGCCTCCGAGCAAGCAAAGGGTAAAAATAAAATTGGATCCACACTCAAAGGTATTGGTCCAACTTACATGGACAAAACAGGACGCAATGGCTTGCGTGTAGGCGATATATTCTCTCCAAACTTCATGGAGAAATACAAAGCATTGGTCGAAAAGCACGAAGGCATTTTAATGCACCACACCGATTTCACTTATGACTTGGCTTCACTTGAGCAACCATGGTTTGAAGCAATTGAAGTTTTAAAAACACTGAAAGCGGTTGATTCGGAGCACTATCTGAATCAAGCCCTATTAGAAGGTAAAAAAGTATTAGCTGAAGGTGCTCAAGGTACCATGCTAGATATTGATTTTGGAACCTACCCGTTTGTAACCTCTTCGAATACCGTTACCGCAGGAACATGCACTGGCTTAGGCATTGCGCCGACAAAAATCGGTTCAGTTATTGGTATTTTCAAGGCCTATTGCACTAGAGTGGGTAGTGGCCCCTTCCCTACTGAACTCCACGACGAGACCGGTGAACTCATACGTAAAGAAGGTAACGAATTTGGAGCTACTACAGGCAGACCTCGTCGTTGCGGATGGCTAGACCTCGTTCAATTACGATATGCCATCATGGTCAACGGAGTCACTGAATTAGCTATGATGAAGAGCGATGTTCTTGGCGTGTTCGAACACATCAATGTATGTACCCATTATCTGATTAATGGTGAAAAAGTCATGGATTTTCCGTACGATGTGATTGACCTTGAAATTGAACCAGTTTACGAAAAATTAGAAGGTTGGAATTGTGATTTAACTGAATTAGAAGATTTTACAGCAGCGCCAACTGCACTTCAAAATTACGTCACCTATTTGCAAACACAATTAAATGTGCCAATTCGCGTTATATCTGTAGGTCCAGACCGTAAACAGACGCTCCAAAACTAAAATGAAAAAACAGATCAGTAGGACAATTGCATTCATCTGTAGTGTGCTACTGTCATGGTTTCATTTAAGTGGTCAAGGACAACTTCAACTCCTACCCGGAACAGAAAAAATATATGCCGTTCAAAATGGTATCCATCGATTAGTTGGTACTGTTAGCTTCGTATACCAAGGCAATACAATGTATTGTGATTCTGCTCATTACAATGAAAAGGCAAAGCAGGTATATGCCTATGGCAACGTACATATTCAAAAAAACGGCATCAATCTATACGCAGATTCAGTTTTTTATGCTGAAAAACAAAAATATGCCAAACTTTGGGGGCATGTAAAAGCAAGGGACGCTGCCTATAAAATGTCTGCGGACTCCATGGATTACGACGCTAAAAAAGGGCGAGCCATTTTCAAAAGTTCAGGAAAAATTGAATCGACTATTTCAGATGAACGCATTACCTGTGAGCGTGGCTATTTTTACCCTTCAAATGGATCCTTCTTTTTTAGCGGCACAGTACATTATAGCAAGGCAGACCTCGATGTCAAGACCGATACGCTACAATTTGCTTACGAGCAGCAAAAACTATACTTTTTGGGTCAAACCCAAATGCGCAATGACAGTTCACAAATCTATTGTCAAAAAGGTTGGTATGATGTTCTAAATGAGAACGGTGCACTTTACAACCATGCCGAAATCTATCAAAAGAACCAAATCATTAAAGGAGATACCCTAATGATCAATACCAAACTCAATGATTATGAAGGGCGAGGTTCGGTCTATTTCAAAGACATTGATCAGCAATTGGCACTCCTTGGTCAAGAAGCTGTTTTTAGTGATACAAAACACCTCGCATATGTTACTGGACATAGCCTAGGTTTTTTAAAATATAAAGACGACACCTTGTATGTACATGCTGATACTTTGTTTTTAGAACGCGACACATTAAATAAGTCCAAGCACCTCAGAGCTGATCGCAATTTTCGTTTTTTACATCCTGATTTACAAGGTATCGGCGACAGCACGCTGTATTCTTTTGATCAACAAATCCTTAAAATCGGACAAAGCCCTATTTTATGGTCTCAAAATGGTGAACTAAAAAGCGAAGAAGCCTCCGTTTTTTTTAAAGATTCTACCATAGACCACATCGAATTAAATCGAAAAGCAAATGTGATTTTTACACTTCCTACGGATAGCTTATTCAATCAAATGTCGGCAACCACGATTTTGGCTCTTTTTGACTCGAGCGGAACGCTTAGTCAGGTAGAAGCTACTGGTCAAGCATGGACCATATTCTATCCTACCAATGAAAAAAAATTAAACGATACTGTAGTTCAATTTCAACGGGAAGGACTCAATCGCTTGTTTGCAGAAAAACTCCTCGTTGACTTGAAATCAGGAGAGGTTGTTCAGATTACTTATTTTGATCAGCCAGACGGCATTTTCTTTCCCATGAATAAGATTGACGCTAAAGAGAAATATATCAAAGGTTTCAAAAGGAATCCTGGTCTAAGACCTAAAAGTGCTCAAGAAATGAGGAAGGATATCAATTAAGCTCAGCTGAATCAACAGTGGTATCCCATCTAGTTACACTCTTCACTCCTTCTACTTGCTCAAACTTTCGCGTTAATTGTTCTAACTGAGCAGTATCATAAACCAACACCAATATTTTACCTTCAAAAACTCCATCATTGGTCTCGAAGCTAATACTTTTCATATTGATGTTATTCTGCTTGGAAATGATCTCAGTTAATTTGTTAACTAGACCCATCTGATCTATTCCAATGATGCGGATCGCTGCTACACGTTCAACGAGCGCACTACTCTGCCAACGGGCTTTAAGACAACGATAGGCAAGTTTGGAAAGTAAATGAGTTGCGTTAGGACAATTGAAGCGGTGTATTTTAATACCTGAAGAAATGGTAATAAATCCAAAAATAGAATCGCCAGGTATTGGGCTGCAGCATTTTGCCAACGTGTACTCAAAGCCCTTGAAATCCTCACCTATAACAACCGTATCTGTATCTGTGTTGATTCCTTCATTGACGAGATCTTGATCAGAGCCCTTTATTTTTTTCGATCTGATTTTGCGTTCAACTTGAATATTACCTCCAACTACATTCAATTCACGCAATTGACTAAGGTCAATTTTACCTTTGGCAATTTTGTAATAAAGATTTGTTGTAGTATCAATTTGAAAATGCTTTTCAAGGGCGCGAATATTCTCTGCGCTGAAATGAATGTTGTATTGTTTTAATTTGCGGTCAAGAATTTCCTTGCCATCTGCCGCAACTGCTTTGTGTGCTTCATTGAGCGCTTGTTTTATCCTTTGTTTGGCTTTTGCGGATACAACAAAGCGGAGCCATTCATCATTTGGCTTCTGTTTGCTTGAAGTCAAGATTTCAAGTTGATCACCATTTTGAAGCTGATAGCTTAAGGGGACTAACCTATTATTCACTTTTGCCCCGATACATCTATTACCAATATGTGTATGAATATCGTATGCAAAATCTAAGATCGTGGAACCCGTTGGCAATACCCTCAATTCTCCCTTAGGTGTGAACACATAAATTTCATCATTAAATAAATTGAGCTTGAAATCATTGACAAAATCAAGTGCACTTGTATCAGGGTTATCTAACAATTCTCTGATCTCGGCGATCCACCGATCAAACTTGTTGATATCAGAATTCGATTCTTTGTATTTGTAGTGAGCCGCCAAACCATGTTCGGAAATATCATCCATTCGTTTACTTCTAATTTGAACTTCTACCCAACGACCCTGTGGAGACATCACCGTTGTATGTAGTGATTCATAGCCATTTGCACGGGGTGTTGATACCCAATCACGCAATCGTTCAGGGCTAGGCTGATAAAAATCAGTTACTAGAGAATATACTCGCCAACAATCAGATTTCTCTCGATTAAGCGGAGTATCCAAAATGATTCGCAGCGCAAAAACATCAAATACTTCCTCAAAAGGAACATCCTTTGTTTGCATTTTGCGCCAAATAGAAGAGATTGATTTGGTACGCGCTTTAATTTCAAAACGATATCCTTGATCTAGTAATTCAGTACGAATTGGTGCTACAAAACGACGAATGAAACGATTTCGGACGTCTTGTGTGGACTTTAATTTTCCCGATATGAGCTGATATGTTTCAGGCTCACAATACTTCATGGAGAGGTCTTCTAACTCAGACTTGATTGGATATAAACCCAAACGGTGAGCAAGGGGAGCATATAGAAATTTTGTTTCAGAAGCGATTTTGAGTTGCTTTTCAGGCTTCATACTTGAGAGCGTTCTCATGTTGTGTAAGCGATCAGCTAACTTGATAAGCACCACCCTGAAATCATCGGAAATGGTGAGAATCATTTTGCGGAAATTCTCAGCTTGAATAGAGGTATTTTCATCAAAAACCTCGGGGATTTTGGTCAGACCGTCAATAATTTTACGAACCGTTACACCAAATAAATCTTCAATATCCTGAAGCGTAATATGCGTATCCTCTACCGTATCATGAAGCAATGCACAAACAATAGCAGTAGGCTCTAAACCCATTTCCTCGGCACAAATGCGAGCAACTGAAATTGGGTGGTAAATATAAGGTTCTCCAGACTTCCTGCGCATGTCTTTGTGCGCATCAAGTGCAATATCAAAGGCTTTGCGAATAAGTTTGGTTTCTTCGCGACTACGGTCTTTGGTCGCACGCAGTAGTCCTTTGAAAGCATTGAGGATTTCAATGCGCTCTTGTTCTAAATCGATTGGAGTATGACCGTCGTAATACATTAATTCGCAGGTAATAACTGACTTTTAACTTCACCAAAGCCGATTTTAATACCATTATTTTCACAATGTCCACGCATAATTACGGTATCGTAATCCTGTATGAATCGACGCTCTGAACCATCTGGCATTTGAATTGGTTTGGTACCTTTCCATGCAAGCTCCAACATAGAGCCATAAGAATCTGGTGTTGGGCCAGAAATAGTTCCAGAACCCATGAGATCACCACAACGAACATTGCATCCATTGACGGTGTGATGGGCGAGCTGTTGGGACATATTCCAATACATGTATTTGAAATTTGACCGACTAACGACTTGCTCTTTGCAAGCAGGTGCTTCAATAGCCACCTCCAATTGAATGTCATATGATTTATTGCCTTCAAATTTCAGATATGACAAAACCTCAGGATCTTGTGTAGGCGTAGCGCAAGCAAAAGGTTGTAACGCATCTAAGGTAACTATCCAGCACGACATAGAAGAAGCAAAGTTTTTAGCCAAAAATGGACCGAGTGGCACATATTCCCATTTTTGGATATCTCGTGCCGACCAATCATTGAATAAGCATAAACCAAAGATAAACTCTTCTGCTTCCGATGTTGAAATTGATTCACCTAGGGCTTTTCCATCAAAAGTTACGAATCCCATTTCAAGCTCAAAATCAACTTGTCTAGACGGAGCAAAAATAGGGGCTGCATTATCGTCAGGTTTTATTTGACCTTTTGGTCGTACAACTGGATGTTCAGATGCTATTACAGAGGAGGCACGCCCATGATATCCAACAGGAATCCAAAGCCAATTTGGCAAAAGAGCATTGGCAGGATCTCTAAACATAACACCGACATTTGTTGCATGCTCTTTTGATGAGTAAAAATCAGTGTAGTCACCAATTTGAACAGGCAAAGACATCTGAATTTCAGTTATGGGAATCAGTGCTTGATGCTCATTTTTACGGATTTGGAAGGAGTTATTATCTTTTGAAAGTAATGCTGATATGCGGTTACGTAATTCACGAATGGCTAATTTGCCATGACGCATCATTGGATTGAGGAAAGGCTGTTCAAAATCTTGAGTTGAAAAACATAGGTCCGAAAAATAACCAAAATTAGAAATCTGAAATAAATCAAGGACAAAATCACCAATGCGAACCCCAACTCTTTTGGAGGAAGTTTGCGTCTCAAAAATACCAAAAGGAAGGTTTTGAATAGGGAATTCTGTATCAGTTGCATATGGTACCCATGATTGTAATGCAGGATTGTTAGCAGGGATTTGCATAGAGAATAAATTAAACGTTAAAACGAAAATGCATAATATCGCCATCTTCGACGATATATTCTTTGCCTTCTACTTTGAATTTTCCAGCGTCTTTGACAGCACTTTCGGAACCAAATTGGATATAGTCGTTGTATTTCATTACCTCCGCACGAATAAAACCTTTTTCAAAGTCAGAATGTATGACACCAGCGGCTTGTGGTGCGGTCATTCCTTTTCGAATAGTCCATGCGCGAACTTCCTTTACCCCAGCAGTAAAATAAGTTTGTAAATTGAGTAAGTGATAAGCTTGGCGAATGAGTCTATTAACACCAGGCTCTTCAAGACCAAGTTCCTCGAGGAACATTTGACGCTCCTCGTATGTATCTAGTTCAGTGATATCAGCTTCGATTTTTGCACCAATGACCAATACCTCGGCATTTTCAGAGGCAACAGCCTCCTTTACGCGTTCTACATAAATATTTCCATTCTTTACCGATGCTTCATCAACATTGCACACATACATTACAGGTTTAGCAGTAATCAAATTGAAGCTCTTAATAACATCTAATTCTTCTGATGTAAACCCAAGCCCCCGTACTGATTTACCTTGTTCTAATCCTGTTTTGATTCGTAGTGCTAGCTCATTTTCTTTGAGCGCTTCTTTATCTCCAGATTTAATTACGCGGGCTAAGCTTTGTATTTTTTTTTCAATTGTCTCGTAGTCTTTCAACTGGAGTTCGATATCGATGATTTCTTTATCACGAATAGGATCAACACTCCCATCAACATGCACAATGTTTCCATCATCAAAGCAGCGTAAAACATGTAAAATAGCATCTGTTTCTCTAATATTGGCTAGGAATTGATTACCCAAGCCCTCTCCTTTCGAGGCTCCTTTTACCAAACCAGCAATATCGACAATTTCCATGGTTGTCGGGACAACACGCTCAGGATTCACTAACTCTTCTAGTTTTTCTAAACGAGGGTCCGGAACCGATGTAGTCCCCAGATTGGGTTCTATTGTACAAAAAGGAAAGTTTGCAGACTGAGCCTTAGCATTTGATAAACAGTTAAATAAAGTTGATTTTCCGACATTGGGCAAGCCAACGATTCCGCATTTTAAAGCCATTTTCTATGTTTGTTAGATCAAGTAGCAAAGATAGCCAAAAGCAGCGTGCTTCTGATGTTTTTTGGTATTTTTACGCAAATTCCACCTATGAAATACACACTTTTTGTTTTTCTTATTTATTGCTTTTTCGTACAAGTCAATGCTCAAGACAGTACACTCATCAGACGCATTTATGATGAAGCCTTACTTCGAGGACACGCATACGAAAACCTTAGACAACTGTGTAAGGATATCGGGCCTCGGCTTTCTGGCTCTTCTCAGGCTCAAATGGCTGTAGATTGGAGCTATGAAAAAATGCAATCGTATGCCTTCGATGTTGTTCAAAAACAAGCCATTAAAGTACCTCATTGGGAACGCGGCACAACAGAAAGTGCTTGGTTTAAAGAAAGTACAAACAATGCTAAGCTTCAAAAACTCCAACTTTTAGCTCTTGGAGGCTCCATTGGCACCAATGGCTTACTTGAGGCCGAAGTTATTGAATTCAAGTCATTGAGCGATTTGCAAAATGCCAAACGGCAAAGTGTCGAGGGTAAAATTGTTTTCTTAAACAAACCTATGGACGCCGCTCAAATTCAAACTTTTAAAGCCTATGGTGCTTGTTATGCAATTCGCGGTAATGGAGCAGTTGAAGCCAGTAAATTAGGTGCAAAAGCGGTGGTCATCCGATCTCTGGGCTTGCCAATTGATAAACATCCACATACGGGTTCCATGCATTATCAAAATGATGTCCCCAAAATACCCGCCGCTGCAATTTCTACACAGGATGCCGATGCGCTATCAAAAGCTCTAAGTAGCGGCAAGGTTCGTTTATTCCTAGAGTTGGACTGCAGAGATTTTACTGATGTCGACTCTTATAACGTTATGGCTGAGCTCAAAGGAAGCATTTATCCCGAACAAATCATAACTATTGGCGGTCATCTTGATTCATGGGATACAGGTGAAGGTGCACATGATGACGGAGCCGGTGTCATTCACTGTTTAGAAGCACTTCGTATTTTGAAAGAACTAGGATTGAAACCTACGCATACCATACGTGTTGTATTTTTCATGAATGAAGAAAACGGCAATCAAGGCGGAAAACAATATGCAGAGTGGTGTTTAGCAAATGGAGAACAACAAATTGCTGCTCTCGAAAGCGATAGAGGTGGCTTTGCTCCTAGAGGCTTTGGCTTGGACGGTCCAGATCAATTCCTTGATCTTATCCAGCGCTTTGAACCCACCCTAAGACCCTACGACCTTCATATTTTCGAAAAAGGGTATGGCGGTGTTGATATCGGTCCACTCAAAGAAAAGTATCCGGGTATCCCCCTCTTTGGTTTCATTCCTGATTCCCAACGCTATTTTGATTTCCATCATGCTCCTTCCGACGTATTTGAAGCTGTTAATAAAAGAGAACTTGAACTTGGAGCAGCTGCCATTGCAAGCTTTGTCTATTTACTCGACCTCAAACTGTAAGCTCAAATATGTGTGGTATTGCAGGACTTCACGATAAAAAGCCGAAGAGCTCAAACTCTGGTCAAGAGATTCTTGAGCAAATGAATCTAAAATTAGCGCACAGAGGGCCTGACGGGTCAGGTCTTGAATGGATGACTGATGCAAACTTTGGATTAGCTCATCGGAGATTAGCCATCATTGACTTAACTGTTGCAGGTGCACAACCTATGTCTGTTGATGGACGCTATTGGCTAAGTTTCAATGGAGAAATATACAATTATCTTGAGCTCCGCAAAGAATTAGAAATCTTGGGGGTTGGCTTTAAGAGTAGTAGCGATGCCGAAGTTTTACTACAAGCTTATATTCATTGGGGAGAGGAATGCTTAGGTTTATTCAACGGCATGTGGTCTTTTGTAATTTTTGATAGCCTAGAAAAAACATTATTCTGTGCCAGAGACCCATATGGAGTGAAGCCTTTTTACTATTTGAATAATCCAGAACACTTTGGCTTCGCTTCTGAAATCAAAGCGTTACTCTGCATCCCAAGCTATGAAGTTATTGCCAACAATCAAGCAATTATTGACTTCTTTGCGCATCAGAAAATTGAACGTAATGAAGAAGGGTTTTTTAAGAATATCAAAGAACTGCTTCCTGGCCACAAATTACATTACAAACTTAGAACACAACAACTTCACATCAGTCGTTACTATAATGCGAATATCGGATTAAAAAATAGTACACTTAATGAAGTCAAAAGATCATTGAAAAATGCAGTAACGCTTCGATTACGCGCAGACGTCCCTTTGGGCTTTTGCCTTTCAGGCGGCCTCGACTCTAGCACGCTTCTTCATCTTGCTTATCAAATTCAAAAAGAAGCGGATGTAGCCTCGCTACCCACAGGGCTACATGCCTTCACTGCAGTTCATGATTCACCACTAGATGAACGCGCTTGGGCCGAAAAAATGGTCAACCATACGGGGTCCAATTGGCACCAAACGCATCTAGATAGTACCAAACTCTTATCTGCTTTACCTGAGCTCATTTATCACCAGGACATTCCATTGTTAAGCACTAGTACTTTTGCTCAAAGTAGTGTCATGAAAAAAGCAAAGGCAAAAGGAATAAAAATCCTAATTGATGGACAGGGTGGCGATGAGCTTTTTGCAGGCTACCAAGTATTTTACCCAACATTTTTCAAAGAATTATTTTGGAAAGGGCACTGGATAAAAATGATTAGAGAGCTTAAACACCTTCAAAACTCACCAAGTTCAATAAAATATATTTTCAAGGAATGGGCTAAAGATGTAATTAGCCTGCTCCCCCCTATTTTTCAGCAAAAAATTTCAGCATTACAACATCCCCAACAAAAATATTTAACACGCGTATCCCTTGACAAACGCAGACGCTTCTCCAAAGTACAAGATCATCTTGCTTATTATTGTCAGGAACATGAACTCAAAAGTTTATTGAGATGGGAAGATCGCTGCTCTATGCAATTTAGCATCGAGTCTAGAACCCCATTTTCCGACGACCTCCACTTAATCCAACAGGCAAGATCATTGAAAACAGAAGATCTTATTCAAGACGGTTGGTCAAAATATACCTTAAGAAAGGTACTGGAAGGAGAAATACCAAAGCAAATCACTTGGCGACGCGACAAAAAAGGTTTTTCAGTACCAGAGACCAAATGGTTGATGGAAACTTCAGCGTTTTGGACAGACTTTATTGAAGAAAAGTCAGTTTTAGATAAAAGCGGTGTTGTAGACATTGGTCAACTTCGCACTGATTTACCACGTATATTTTCGAGCTCAGTTTTTGCTCGAGAACAAAATTTTGTCTTCAGGTATGTATGTTATTTAATTTGGATTGAACAATTTAAGATCGAGCATTTTGCCTAGAGCGCTTTGCTCGTCACTGCAATTTCAAATAAGCGGTTGGGTAAGGCATTCATTTGAATTGTACTTGATGGCGCTCCCTGAGGTAAATAAACCGCACACAAAGAATGCTTGACTAAATATACGTTTTTGTGAAGTTCTTCAGGTAGTGCTCGGTAAATCCCCAGTAGGACTTCATATCTTGGATATTCCGCATCTGACTTTGCATCGTGCCAAACCAGAATAGACTGCTCAGACTTACGCAGGAGCAGTGCTGTTCGCGTATCTCTTTCTACAGCCGCCGTGGAGTGGTCTCCATCAATAAAAATGAGATCACATTTTTGATGATATGGAGAAAAATCAAAAGAAGCTGAATCCCCAAATAAATGACTCACATTATTCAATTTTTGAGAGAAAAAACGATGTGACGCTATGTAGTCTTGATTCATCCCCATTTGCTGCAATACTACATCTGGTAAATTAAGCGTGAAAACTTGTTGAACGTATGGAGCTACATTGGCTGCACTTTCCCCTCTCCAAGTTCCAATTTCAAAATAGGATTCTACGCTGTTTTGAAGACAAAGGATTTGCAATAAAGCAAAATCTGTAACCATAGATGAGCCTGACAAAAAAGCATAGGGAGTGATCTTAAGGGGCGAGGCCTCTAAAGAAGCAAAAACATCAATTTGTCGTAATTGTTGCTGCCCAAATTCTTTAATAAATGAACGCTTCAATACATCTTCATCTTTTAAAATCAAATTTAATAGTGAGGGCTGCTTTATAATTAGCCTGAAAGCTTTGAAAAATTTACTGACTTTATTCATAATGCGTTTTGCGCCACATTGTGCGCATTTGAGTAATTAATTGAAACAATTCCACTTTGCTCGGAAAAAGAGAGAAGCTGGCTCCATCTTTTAAGAAATAGTATAAAACAACGAGACTCGTTGCTATATAAGAAATGCTTGCTGCAATAGCTGCACCAACCGCACCATAATTCGGAATAAGCCACAAGGACATGGTTAAACTTAAAATGAGCCCAACTCCAGATGCCCAGGCATTGACAATATAGCGGCCGTGCCCAGAAAAGTAATGACCGACAACTAATGCATAAGTAAATATCCAAACACCAGGCGCAAGTGACCACATTAAGGTTTGCAAACCTCCAAAATCTGCACCAAAGACCATTTGATAAAAAGTGGAAGGAAGAAATAAAAAGAAGAGCACCCCTAAAAAAGCCGCCAACATACCAAATCGCGTCAATTTTTCTGTTAATTGAATGGTATAATTTTGATCCTTGGCATTAGAAATGACAGCATATTGCCAAAGAGATATACTTGTTGCAATAAGCCAAATAGACTCAGTAATTGAGCTTGCATTGGAAAATACGCCAACGGCAGCCTCTCCTTTGTACTGCTCCAAAATGTAATAACTTGCTCTGAAGCTCAGCAATTGCAATACATGAGCTAACTGATTATAAAATCCGAGTGCAAACATTTGCTTCCAAATTGCAGACCAAGGACTTACTGTCTTGTGCTCCGATGGCAAATGACGAAAGACCCCGATTATACTCAAAATAAGCGCACTAGTAAAAGCGATATAAAGAGCTGTCTCGTAACTCAATTGATGATAAAAATACCATTGTCCAAGACATGAAGCAAAAGTAAGCAAAGGAATAGACAAGGTAATCAGATTGTAAATTAGAAGTCTTTGCTGGCCCAATAACAAAGAGGCATGCACAGAACAAGTTGCATTTAGTGCACTCAAAATGACTACATGAATCAAATACTCGAAAGAAAAAACATCGAGCATAAAAAGCGTAATAAACGCCAAAGAACTAATTGAAATAATCCAGATATAGGAAGCCCCAAGTAGGCCAAGCCAAGAAAAACGAGACGATAAATAAACCAATGCGGCCCCTCCTACCAAAGAATCAAATATGGTTAATATAGCTATAGAAGTAAGCAAAAGGCTTTGTTCTCCTTTTCCAATAGCACCTGTCAGTTGTGAAAAAAGAATAACCAAGCCCAGATTAAGCAGTGCTGATAGCACCCGAACGCCAAAGTTTCCAAAAATACTACGCCACATCTTTGTTGAGTACCAATTGGTAGGCCTCTAAAAACAACGCTCCAATCGCAGAAGGGCTATATTTTTGAAGCGCCACCAGATGAAGTTCCTGAACATTAAATTGGCGTTGCTGTATGTTTATCATTGCAGCTAAAAGTCCATCTTCGTCCTCAGATTCTATCAAGATTCCATTGCTCTCATTTACGACCTCAGCCACACCTCCAACATTTGTAGCAATCATTGGCGTACCTGTGCAAAGTGCCTCTATCAAAACACAAGGTAAATTTTCAAATCGACTACTGAGTACTAATACATCAGCAAACTGCAGCATTGCAGCCACCCCAGCACTATTCTGACGCCCGTGAAAATGTATAGAATTTGCAAAGTCAAAACCATTCAACAATTGTCCATAGGCATTGAAATCACCGTCAGAAATGACATGTAATTCGACATTGGCTTGTTGTTTTTTAAGCTTGTAAAACGCTCTCAATAATAAATGAAAGTTTTTCTGTAAAGGGTCCAGGGAAGAAATATGGACAAAGCGAAAAACGCGATGTGGACGTTTAGCGACAGGAACAAAAATACCAGGATCGACAACATTTGGCACAACCTTCATCATTGAATTGATCCCAAAACGCTGCATGGCAGCTGCTAAATCTACTGAAACCGGCATAACGAGATTTGCTCGTTTACCGATCCACCGCATAGCATATTGCTGGAGACGTGTTGGCTGGGGCTGAGCCTCCTCGTGATAGCAGGTCCAGTGTTCAGTAAATACCAATGGGATGCTCCATCTGCGCTTCAATAGCAGTCCCACAAAGCCTATTGGAAATAAAACGTTAGCATGAATAAGATCAGGCTTTCCCAATTGTGTTTGAGCTGAATAACGCCAATAGGCTGCAAAAATTCTAAAGTAATTTACCAAGCGCCCAATGATAAAAATTTCGTTTTTTGGCACATATATCACATGTGACTCAAAAGGAGCTGATGATACAACATGAGTAAGTTGCTGATGACTGGTGCTCAAGGAGATATGTACAATAGCGACGTCTGCAACTCTTTGAGCAGCGAGCATATGTTGTTGTACAAAGTTGCCCTCTGTAGGTTTCAATTCAGTTGGGTACCAACTTGAAATAAATAATACTTTGGGCCTTAGTTCCATAAGATGAATTTACAAATTCTTTTGATAGACTTCTTGAAGTTGTTTTAACGCATAATCAATTTCATCTCTTGTTGTAAAACGAGAAAAAGAGAATCTAGCATTTGGTCTTGTCATATCTGCACCTATACCCTCCAGTACATGTGAACCTTTTGTAGCACCTGAGGTACAGGCAGATCCACCGCTTACTGCAACACCTTTCAGATCGAGTGTAAACAACAATAAGCCAGCCTTTGAAGTAGCAGGCAAACAGACATTGAGCACAGTATAAAGCGCTTTTTCATAGCTTGTTTCACCGTGGAATTGAACATCCTCAAATATAGCTTGCAAGCGACTCATCATATAACTTTTTAGGCCCCACACATGAGTTTGATGCGCTTCCAAATCTGTGTAGGCAAGCTCAATGGCTTTAGCTAATCCGACAACTCCGGCGATATTTTCGGTACCACCACGAAGACCACGCTCTTGAGATCCACCATGAATAAGCGGATTTACTCTCGTTTTTTTATTCACATATAAAAAACCAATGCCTTTAGGACCATGGAATTTATGGGCTGCACATGTGATAAAATCAATGTCAATGACGGAAAGATCAAAGCTGTAGTGCCCCATTGTTTGAACAGTATCAGAATGAAAAATCACACCATATTGACGGCATAATTGAGCTACGGCTTCAAGAGGAAGCAATGTAGCTATTTCGTTATTCGCATGCATTAGAGAAACCAAAGTCTTGGTAGGCTCCTTCAATAATGATTCGAGTTCATTTAAATCAATATTGCCTTTCTGATCAAGTGAAAGGTAACATACTTCAATCCCGTTGGTAACTTTTAGTGCTTCTGCCGTATGCCCTACTGCATGGTGTTCAATTCTTGTGGTGATAATCCTTTGGACACCAAGCTGAGTTACTGCAGCATGAAGTGCCATATTATCCGCTTCTGTCCCACCAGAAGTAAAAATAATTTCTGAAGGGGAACATCGTAAAGTTTGGGCTATTGATCGTCTAGAATTTTCTAGAAGAGCTTTGGCCTGACGACCAAATGCGTGTGTAGATGAAGGATTTCCGAAGGTATTGAACAATACTGGAGTCATGGCTTCCACAACCTCGGGTGCAACAGGAGTAGTTGCGGCGTTGTCAAGATAGACGTTCATGCAATCTGTTTTGCCACGAAGATACTAAAATTAGTTTGCTTATCTTTGGGTAATGAATGCTCCGCTCGCAGAACGCATGCGTCCCAAGACACTTGATCAATACATTGGTCAGCAGCATTTATTGGCGCCAAATGCCTCTTTACGCAGAGCACTAGACGCTGGCGTCATTCCCTCCATGATATTTTGGGGACCTCCTGGCGTAGGCAAAACTACACTTGCTCAACTCATTGCTCATCACCTCAATCGACCCATACATACCCTATCTGCCATTTCTAGCGGCGTCAAGGATGTGCGGGAGGTCATTGCTAAAGTTCAAGGTGGCGGCATGTTTAGCCCTCAAGGCAGCATCCTTTTTATCGATGAAATACATCGCTTTTCCAAGGCACAGCAAGATTCTTTATTGGGGGCGGTAGAA
Source organism: Crocinitomicaceae bacterium (assembly GCA_030830205.1). Taxonomy (GTDB): domain Bacteria; phylum Bacteroidota; class Bacteroidia; order Flavobacteriales_D; family Crocinitomicaceae; genus UBA952. The sequence goes on from JAURNL010000074.1 coordinate 60,273, forward strand.
AAAGGCATTATTACCCTTATCGGTGCAACCACCGAAAATCCTTCGTTTGAAGTCATTTCGGCTTTGTTGTCACGCTGTCAGGTATACACCCTTGAGCAACATACGAAAAATGATCTCATCACACTACTTGAAAGGGCCATCAAGGAAGACCATCATCTTCAACAAAAGAAGATTTCCTTACTTGAAACCAATGCCCTGCTGCGCATTTCGGGCGGAGATGCCCGCAAATTGCTCAATGTTTTTGAGATCATCATTGGTACATTTCAGAGCCAAACCGAAATTGATATCACCGATGAAGTCGTTTTGGCCAATGCTCAGCAAAGCCTTGCTAGCTACGACAAAGATGGCGAACAACATTATGACATTATCTCTGCTTTCATTAAGTCTGTAAGAGGTTCGGACCCCAATGCAGCGGTTTATTGGCTCGCCCGAATGGTAGAAGGCGGCGAAGACCCCAAATTCATAGCGCGGCGTTTGGTCATATTAGCTGCTGAAGACATCGGTTTGGCCAACCCCAATGCCTTGTTACTTGCCAATGCGTGTTTTCAGGCCGTCGAAAACGTTGGCTGGCCAGAATCCAGGATCATCTTGAGCGAGTGCACTTTATATTTAGCGAGTTCACCCAAAGGAAACGCAGCCTACTT
>JAURNL010000075.1 GCA_030830205.1 Crocinitomicaceae bacterium
TGCAAAAGTAAAATTTCTTTACTTTTAGTGCTTTAAAAAGAAGCGAATGTCTCAAAACTCTTTATTCAGAAAGAAAACTGTTGCTGATATCTTGGCTCAGGTGCGTGCCAACGAAACGAGTTCAGAAGGCCAGTCGTTGCACAAGCACCTGAAAATCAGGGATCTTATTGCTTTTGGAATTGCTGCAATTATTGGAGCGGGTATCTTTTCAACGATAGGTCAAGCTTCTGCACAAGGAGGGCCGGCTGTGATTTTTTTGTTTCTCTTTACCGCTCTGGCTAGTGGTTTTGCGGCTTTTGCCTATGCTGAGTTTGCATCAATGGTACCTGTTGCAGGGTCTGCCTATACTTATTCATATGTTGCTTTTGGTGAACTCATTGCCTGGATCATTGGATGGGCTCTAATTATGGAGTATGCCATTGGGAATATTACCGTTGCTATTTCTTGGAGTGATTATTTAACTACAATGCTTCAACAAATTCATATTGAGTCAATTGGATTAAGGGGAATTCACATTCCTGTATGGATGCAAATGGATTACCTCAGCGCATCAAAGGGTTTTGATGAAGCGCAGGCTATACTAGCAAAAGGAGGAGATTTTTCTTCATTGACTCCACAGTTAATGGATGCTTATCAAGCCTGGATGAGCGCACCGCGTTTAGGAAGCTTTCATCTTGTCCTTGACATTCCGGCTCTTTTTATTATCGTTTTAATCACGTGGTTGGTTTATCGCGGAATCAAGGAAAGTAGAAACGCTTCTAACGCAATGGTGATTATAAAGCTTGCTGTGATTTTACTCGTCATTGCAGTTGGTGTGTTTTACATTGATATGAAAAATTGGTCACCCTTTGCTCCTGAGGGTATAGGAGGTGTGCTTAAAGGTGTATCAGCAGTGTTTTTTGCCTATATAGGTTTCGATGCCATTTCGACAACGGCAGAAGAATGTGAAAATCCGCAGCGTGATCTTCCACGTGGCATGATGTGGGCAATTATTATTTGTACCGTACTCTATATCATCATCGCACTGATATTAACTGGTATTGTTCCATATGACCAATTAGCAGTGGGTGAACCCTTAGCTTTTGTTTTTGAGCAGATCAATATGCCAAAAATGACCTTTATCATTTCAATTTCTGCAGTAGTTGCCATGGCTTCTGTTCTACTTGTTTTCCAAATGGGTCAACCTCGAATTTGGTTGAGTATGAGTAGAGATGGGTTGTTGCCAAAACGTTTTTCTAGGATACATCCAAAATATAAAACACCTTCTTTTGCTACTATTGTCGTGGGCTTTGTTGTGGCTGTTCCTGCTTTATTTATGAACCTAACGATGGTTACCGATTTGTGCTCTATTGGTACTTTATTTGCTTTTGTATTGGTTTGTGGGGGTGTTTTGGTTTTGCAAAACAAGCCAGACATACAGCGCGGATCATTTAAGACGCCGTATGTAAATGCAGGTTTTGTGTTACCTTTCTTACTTCTTGGCGCCTTGATTTATTTTTATTTTTCGAATGACCTTGTCTCTTACTTTTCTTTTACAGATTGGTCAGATTTTGGGCACAAAATTCCTTCGCTTATTTTTTGGATTTTTACCCTATTTCTTACAATTGTGAGCGTTCCTAAAAGATTGTCATTGATTCCTTCACTAGGTCTTTTATCCTGCTTGTATATGATGAGTGAAATTCCGCTTCAAAATTGGATTTACTTTGGGATTTGGTTATTGATAGGTTTGGTAATCTACTTTACCTACAGTAGAAAGCATTCCAAATTAAATCAAAAAATACATTGATTTAGAAGCCAAAGCTTTTTTCAATCCCTAATATAAGGGCGTGAATAATCTTAATATGAATTTCTTGAGCACGGTCGGCAAAAGCACTATAGGGCGCTCTAATTTCAAGGTCTGCCAATTGAGCTAGTAGGCCTCCATCTTTTCCCGTTAAAACGATAGTTTGTATTCCTTTAGCTTTTGCTGCTTCCACAGCCAAGATTACATTTTGTGAAGACCCAGAGGTAGAGATTCCTAATAGGATGTCACCGGACTGTCCCAGGCCTTGTATGTAACGCTCAAAAACATGATTGTATCCAAAGTCGTTGGCAACACAAGAAAGGTGGGATGGATCTGAAATTGATAGTGCTGCAAGCGCAGGGCGATCATGGCGGTATCTTCCAGAAAGTTCTTCTGCAAAATGCATAGCGTCGCACATTGAGCCACCATTGCCACAGCTCATAATTTTGTTACCTCGCTTCAAGGCATGATACATTATTTCAATAGCGCGTTGAATTTTTTCCATATTCTCAGGCGTGCTAAATTCTTTCAAAACGCTTTGCGCTTCATTAAATTCCTGGAGTAAGGTGTCTAAATTCATTTCTTTTTTAGGTCAAAAGTAAGAAAACGCAGCCAAGCGCCCAACGAATCATTTATCTTTGGTACATGAATCAGTCCGCATATTACCGCAATAAAGTGATTTGGATCACTGGCGCTTCCTCTGGAATTGGTGAAAACTTAGCACAGCAATTAGCTAGTTATGGCGCATATTTGATTTTATCATCGCGCAATCAATCAAAATTAGAGGGTTTGAAAGCAACTTTGTTCAATAGCGAGGCTCACCTTGTCTTGCCTTTGGATTTATGTGCAATAGAAAATACGTCCATTTACACTGACAAGATAATTGCAAAATATGGAAGGTTAGACATACTCATCAATAACGGCGGTGTTTCTCAACGTGCAAGCGCAAATGATACGAATATGGAGGTCAATCGACAACTCATGGAGGTCAATTTTTTTGGAAATATTGCCCTGGCAAAAGCTGTTCTGCCCATTTTTCGCGCTCAAAATAGTGGTCAATTCTTAGTGGTGAGTAGTATAGCTGGTAAATTTGGTTTTCATCTACGTTCCATTTACAGTGCATCGAAAGCAGCCCTTGTTGGTTACTATGAGAGTTTGGCAATGGAAGAGGCACCAAATGGCATTAATGTAACTCTTGCCTTTCCAGGTAAAATCAACACGCCGATCTCTAAAAGCGCGCTTACGGGAAGTGGTCATGCACATGGTGCTATGGACCATAATCAGGCAACAGGAATGCCTGTAGAAGAATGTGTAAGGCTGATGCTGCTAGCTTTATCACAAAGGAAAAGAGAAGTCTTGATAGGTGGAAAGGAGTTATTAGCCGTTTTCTTGAAACGGTTCTTTCCGCGCTTGTTTTGGAAATTGATCCCAAAACAGCCCGCTACTTGAAAATCGTATTTTTTTAATGAAATTGATTACAATAAAAAAGGGCCGTCTCATTGAGACAGCCCTTTTTTATTTCAGTTGATCTAAATTAGTTTACGCTTTTAGATAGGTCTGCACCCGCCTTGAAGCGAACAGTGTTCTTAGCAGCAATTTGGATTACAGCACCAGTTTTTGGGTTGCGACCATTGCGTGCGTTTCTTTTAGAAATACCAAAAGAACCGAAACCTACTAAAGAGATAGAATCTCCTTTAGCTAAAGCGCCAGTTGTTGCGCTTACGAAACCATCCAATGCACGTTTTGCATCAGCTTTTGACAATCCTGCAGACGCTGCGATTGCGTCAATCAATTCAGCCTTATTCATAATAAGTTAGTTTTAATTAGTTAGAAATTAATTATCATAACAAATATATCGGAATATCAATGCCAACAAAGGATTCAGGTAAAAAAAAGTGCAAAAATGTTGAAAAAATAGCTAATTTGTTGATAAAGCGACCTAAATTGCCCGTCTGTACTAGGTTTTAAGAACATTTTTGGCTGAATTTTGTAATATGCAAATGAAAGTAGGAATCATTGGTTCTGGAATTGGAGCCTTGGCTAGTGCTATTGAGCTCACGCGATTAGGTTTAGATGTAACGGTCTTTGAATCCAATGATCAAATTGGTGGGAAAATTGTCGAACAAAGAATTGGTGACTTCCGATTTGATATGGGGCCATCTGTTTTTACGGAACCTTTGTTAGTGCAGAACCTATTAAAGTCACTAGATCCAGAACAGGAATTCGCTTTTCATTTGCTAACTGAATCTTGTCGTTATTTCTTCAATGATGGTCAGAAAGTTTTGATACCAACTGGCAAAGAGCGTGTAGCACAGGTACTTCATGCTGAATTAGGAGAAGATGAGCTTGCTGCTCAGAGATTTCTTACCAAAATGGAAGCCAATTACAAAACTATTTATCCGGTATTCATTCAAATTTCATTGCATCGATTCAAGCATTTGTTTGCCAAACCGTTATTCAAGGCCTTGTCTAGACTTTTTCAATACGGCCTGCATCAAACGATGCACAGCCAAAACCAGCAGTCATTTGTAAATCCTAAAACAGTTCAAATTTTTGATCGCTTAGCAACCTACAATGGAAGTTCCCCTTATTTAGCACCGGCAATGCTGAACATCATTTCTCAGTTGGAATTTAATGACGGTCCCGCACTGCCCGTAGGAGGAATGGTTCAGATTACACGCCGTGCACATCAATTGGCACTTGCACACGGTGTTAAATTTAAAACCAATGAACGGGTACTTGAAATCCTGCTACAAAAACAAAGCATTCAAGGCTTAAAGACCTCCAAGGGGACCTATGCATTTGATCTTGTTGTGTCAAATATGGATATTCATTACACTTATGAACGCTTGTTGCCAACTATTAAACCGCCTCGATTTTTACTCAAGCAAGAGAAATCCAGTTCGGCGGTTGTTTTTTATTGGGGGATGGCTCGTTCTTTTGATCAATTAGGAGTCCATAATATTTTCTTTGCAGCGGATTACCAAGCAGAATTTAAGGCCCTTTTTGAAACCAAAACGCTGTATTCAGACCCCACGATCTATGTTCACATCTCATCTAAGATAGAAACTGCAGATGCCCCAGCTGGAAAAGAAAATTGGTTTGTGATGGTCAATGCGCCCATTAATGTAGGTCAAGATTGGGATAATGAAATTCAACTTTTACGCAAAAGAATAATAGCCAAACTTTCCAAATCCTTGGCGCTCGATATAGAACCATTTATTGAGGTTGAGCAAATCAATGAACCTCGATTAATTGACGAGCGATACAGCGGTAAGCAAGGATCGATTTATGGCAATGCTTCTAATAATGTCTTCTCCGCTTTTCTCAGGCATCCAAATTTTTCAAAAAAGTTGAAAGGGCTATATTTTGCAGGTGTAACCGTACATCCAGGAGGAGGTATACCTTTAGCAATTAATAGTGCTCAAATAGTGGCAAGATGCATCCAAGAAGACTTCCCTAGTCTTCAAAAATGAGTTGAAAAGTTTGCACTTGATTCAAAACTGCATTTTTTTCTTTAAATGATCCCTTTACTGAGAAGCAACTGAGATATAATGGCCATGCAATATCACTAACTGGAATAGTCCTTTTCTCCTCTATCTGATAAAATTGTATGATTTGCTTGGTGCCTGTAATTGCTTTTCCCTTTCGAATGATCACTGGATCAAAACGATGCCAATCATAATTTTTAGGGTCATAAAACCAATAGCAATAACTGTCTTGGCTTTGAATAAATAGTTCACGTTCTTCATTGAAAGCAGCCTCTACACTAACTTTCCATCCTACTTTTTCAAAATCGGGGATTTGACCTTGGAGTGCACCGTTATAAACAGTGCTTTCTTGCGAACAATTAATAAAAACTCCGTCAAGATGATCAAGTGTAGTATACACCTCAAATGGCAACTTCTTCAGATAAACCCTTCCTAAGGAATCTGGTTGTATGGTCAGTTCTTGCTGATGAAATTCAATAGAAAAGTTTTGAGCTTTCGCACTTATAAGGATGGAGAAGCCGTATATTAACAATGAAATCCGAAATATCATGGGCTAAAGGTAGATAAAAAAAGCCCAGTTGAAACTGGGCTTTAAAGTAGCGAGACCGAGAGTTGAACTCGGGACCTTAGGGTTATGAATCCTACGCTCTAACCAACTGAGCTATCTCGCCTTGTGCGGGTGCAAATATAAAGAGTTTTTTTTATTGCGGTATAATACGTTTGCAACTAATTCATTTTTTTCAACTCTTGACCAATAAAGTTAGACAAAGCTTGAAGGCGCTCCGAGGAAAAATCAAAGGACACACCTGCAGTCTCATAAATTTTAGTCATTGGTTCAGTGTAACCAAGTGCAAGGGCCTTTTTGTACTTTTCAATTGCATTAGGATAATTTTCAAGGCTGTTTTTCCAGACGCCGAGCGCACCGAGCTGAGCAATCCCGTACTCAATATAGTAGAATGGAACTTCAAACAAATGAAGTTGACGCTGCCAAGAAGATTGGACTAAGTCTTCGTAGCCATCCCAGTTGGTGAGGCCAGTGCCAAAATCTGTTGAAAGTTGGAGCCAATAAGCAGAGCGTTCCGATAACGTATGATTTGGATTTTCATAAATCCAGTGCTGAAATGCATCAATTTGAGCTATCCAAGGTAGCACTTTAAGTGTTCCCTCTAGTTGTTCGCGCATAGCGCGCTTGTGTGCAGTAGAATCATAAAACTCGGACCATTGCGGCATGCTCAATAATTCCATAGACATCGATGCCAATTCGGCTACTTCAGAGGGTAAGTTTTTAAATGCTGTAAGGGAAAGGTCTCGACTCAAAAAAGAGTGAATAGCATGTCCTCCTTCATGCACCATTGTCTCCAAATCTCGCTGCGTACCCACTGCGTTCATAAAAATAAAAGGGACGCCAATCTCATATAGCGGATAATTATAGCCTCCAGGAGCTTTTCCTGGCTTTGAGTCTAGGTCAAGGTGACCAAGTTCATGCATTACACGGAGACATTCTCCAAAATAGGGGTCTATTCGTTCAAACATTGCGATCGTACCGCGCAACATTTCGCTACCATCCTTGAATGGTTTGAGAGCGGGTTTTCCTTCCGGATCTACATCTAAATCCCATGGTTTGAATGCTGACTTTCTTAATTTTTGAAGGCGTTGTAGCTGTATTTCTTTGACCAGCGGTACAATATGCAATTTGATAGAATCGTGAAAAGCAAAGCAGTCTTCTTTCGTATAATCATAGCGCCCCATGGCCGCAAATTTGTAATCACGAAAATTGTTGAATCCCGCATTAAGTGCTACTTGGTGTCTTTTTTGAATTAAAGAAGAAAACAAACTATCTAGTTGGTTACGGTCTTTTCTTCGCACCTCTGCAATTTTATGAAAAATGTTTTTGCGAAGTTCTTCGTCTTGCTCTTTGAGTAGGAGTGCAGCTTGTTGCATGGTAAGTTTTTCACCATTATAATCTACACTTTGAGCTGCACTTATCGCACCAAATTGCTGTGCCTCCTCATTTAGAGCGGCTTCAATGGCAATATTTTCTTCGCGGTATAAATCGAGCGCACTTTGAACACTTCTGAAATAGATTTGATGAGCCTCGTCTGTTTTTTCATGGACAAAAGGAAGCGACATCAACTTCTGATTGAGTTGGTCTTCCAGCGGAGCAAGTTTTGGCTGAATTTGAGTCACAAATAGCGTGTAAGCATCTCGCAATTCGACTTTTGTGGTATCTATACTCATGCGAATATATCGCCAAGCTAGATCTTCCTCTAATACTGCATCAAGTTCTGAACGGTCTTTGAGCCATTGATCGAAATCAGCGCTCGTCAAAATTTCCCTGGATAGCAAGTTTTCGAAAAAGGGGGAGAGTACAGTGAAATCGGTGATGGCCAGGTCTTCGGGTAGAAACTGGCGCGCTGCTTTTTGAATTTTCATGTTATTTTCCTCTAGAAGAACCGGTCTTAACGGCTGTTGGTTTCTTAGGTGCGGCAGGCTTGGCTGCTTTGGCCGAAGGCGCTGCACTTGGTGCTTTCTTCTTCGCAGTTTCAGCTTTTGGGGCCTTCACTTCTTTTGCCGCTGTAGCTTCTTCTGCAGCTGCAGTTTCAAAAGATCCGGCTTTTAGCAATAAGTTGTACCACTGGAAAAGTTTGCGCACGTCTGAAGGATATACGCGGTCTTGATCCCAGTTTGGCAGAAACTGAGCTAATGCCGCCTCCAATTCTTTCATGTCCGCTTTGTGCGACGGCGCCTCAGTCGGATACAGCTCGAGCATTTTAGCAAAAATATCAGTCAGTTTGACGTCCTCTTCGTAAGTAAATACACTAATGTCATCCAAGGTTGAGATGCGTTCTGTGGCATAAGCCGGGAATCGTTTTTTGTCAATCATTGATTCGACAATAACACTGTTTTTACCTTGAGCAATGACCTTAAAAAGACCTGGTCTTCCTGAAATAGCAATGATACCGCTGAGTTGCATAATTTGATTTTCGTTTAAAAGTGTTCAAAAATAGAAAAATAACGGTTACAAGTTGCTTGAAGGCTTAATTAATGATAATCTTTTGCCTTGCGATTAGATCACCTCCAGAGATGAGTCGAAGATAATATCCTCCTTGAGATAAGTTTGAAATATCACTTGTGTAAAATTCTGACATGAATTCATTTGACTCATATACGATCTTTCCATCCAAACTTACTAACTCAAAATAACGACTTTGCTGATTGGGATTTGGATAGTAGAGATTTAAAAAACTATTTACAGGATTGGGATACACGAAGCTATCTGAAGCAAATCCAGCAGGAGGAACTTGTGCTTGTGGAAAGTTGATTTTCCAGAGTTCTCCGTTGTTTTCAATGACATAAATAGCATGGCCAACTTGAACCGCATCTACAGGAAGATAAAAGCCTGAAATAATATTAGAAGTGTGAATAGAATAGGCTTGGTTGATTGTATCCAAAGAAAAGCGCAGCATCACGAGCTCTCTCGACGGATCCACAAACGGACAAGCTGTACCCCATGGAGAAAGTGGCGTGTAACCCGTGCTGTCGCCGCCGGGCATGAAACTCAGCACAAATCCATTGCCGCTGTAGGCGCCGCCAATTTCATGATTTTTGTCAATGACAAGTCCCAAAGGAGAACGATGAGCCGTAAAAGTGCGTATGGGTAGACCACTTTCACTGGCCTTCTGAATTTGACCCGTATTTTCATCTTTATAATAGTCGGCAGCATCGCCATAGTTGGCAATAGGTTCAGTGAAAATCACACCTGTTGGTGCTGTTGGAAATTGAGGGTCTGCTTGAAAATGCCCAGCTAAAAATGCGCTATTTGTAGGATTGATGAGTGGGTCTTGAGTGGCATCGTAAGCAGGGTCGCTGAGTGGGTTGGAATTCCCACCAATGCGCCACGGGAACCCATAGTGCTGCCCTTGTTTAATCCAGTTGAGTTCTTCTGGGTCATCTCGTTCACCAGCGTTGTCGATTGCAATAAGATGATTTTGTTCATTAAAAGCCATGGAGTAGGCGTTTCGGGTGCCTTCCGCAAACAAATAGCCGCTGTTTTGTAGCGCTAATGAGTCGTTAATCAGAAAGATATTTGTGGCATCTATTGGGATCCGAAAAATTTTGCTTGTGAGTGCTTGTTCACGCATTCCAGGATACAGGCCATTATTGGTTTCTATTTCCCCAAAAGAAGTTCTTGAACCACCCGAGAAGTATAAATATTCCTTTTGAGGATCTGCAGTTATTCCCGTAAAACCGTGGTCGCCACTCGAACTACTTGTGGGGTAGGCGGAGGTACTCAAAACGGTGCTCCAAATTCTGCTCCCATTTGGCTGTAAAACGCCTTTTACCACCATGCCAATTCCCGTATTGGTGTACCAAATGTTGCCCGATAAAAACAAGGTACTGTCGACAAAGCAAAGACCTTGCACTTTTTGGATGCCATGGTCTAGTACTGAAAAGCGCAGCGTGTCCGACTTTGTATTTTCAAAAACTTCATAAATATTGCCCCCGGAGGTGGTATAAAACAAGTGTTGAGAGATAGGGTCAAATGATATCTTTGAAGCCCATGCTTTGGGCTTCAATACAGAATCAACAGAGAGGTCCTCAAAGAGTGGAAAGACGCGTTGAGCATGTAGGATTTGAAGTGCAAAAATAAAAGTGATGCGCAGAGAAATAATGCTCAATTTCATGGGCTTAAGTTACGCAATATATTTTTTTTAACACTATCAATCAACTTATTAACATCAAATCCTTATAATATACGTACCTTTGCACCTAATTTTAAAAAGAATACATGACATTTGAAGAACTGGGATTAAGGCGAGAGGTGCTGAAGTCGTTGACAGAATTGGGTTTTGAAGCACCGACCCCCATCCAGGAACAAGCAATTCCCTATCTATTAGGAGAAGATTGCGATTTTGTCGGTCTGGCGCAGACCGGTACAGGTAAAACGGCCGCATTCGGTTTGCCGTTGATTAATAACATTGATAACGCAGCACGCCTGCCACAAGGGGTCATTATTTGCCCTACACGCGAGCTCTGCCTACAGATTACCAAAGACCTAAATGTCTTTGCGAAATATCTAGATGGCAATATCACAGCAGTGTACGGCGGGACCGATATCCGTACACAAATCTCGAACGTTAAAAAAGGAACGTCGATTATTGTGGCAACACCAGGTCGTTTGGTCGACCTTATTAACCGTAAGGTAGTACAATTAGGCCAAATCAAATACGTTATATTGGACGAAGCTGACGAAATGCTCAATATGGGTTTCAAAGAGGATATCGATATGATCCTTGAGCAAACACCAATTGATAAAAACGTCTGGTTGTTTTCTGCCACCATGCCAAACGAAGTAGCGCGTATTGCACGTACCTACATGACCGACCCACTTGAGGTTTCTATTGGTCACAAAAACCAAAGCAACGAGAACATCGAGCACATCTATTTTTCTGTTAAAGAACGCGACCGCTACGACGCAGTGAAGCGCTTAATCGATTTCAATCCTACTATTTACGGTCTTATTTTTTGCCGTACAAAGAATGAAACAGCAACCGTTGCCATGAAGTTGGCTCGTGATGGATACAATGCAGAGCCGCTCCACGGAGACCTCACGCAAGCCATGCGCGACCGAGTTATGGAGCGTTTTCGTTCCAAAGAGTTACAAATCCTTGTGGCTACTGATGTTGCAGCTAGAGGTTTGGATATCAATAACATTACACATGTCATCAATTATAATTTACCAGATGACATTGAAAATTACACGCACCGAAGTGGCCGAACAGCAAGAGCTGGTAAAAAAGGACAATCTTTGGTGTTGATCAACACACGTGAAAACGTTAAAATCAAGGCAATTGAGCGTCAAATGCGCATGACCTTTACTCAAGGTCAAATTCCAAATCCTGCCGAGATTTGTGAGATTCAACTTAAAAAGCTCATCGATAATACCATAGCTACCGAAGTGAGGGAAGCAGATATCGAACCTTTTATGGCCCAAATTTTGGAGTCATTTAATGAGTTGAGCAAAGAAGAAGTCATTAAGCGTTTTGTTTCAGCAGAATTCAATCGCTTTATCGAATACTACGAACGCGCAGGTGATCTGAATGCAGCAGCTAGTAAAGAAGATCGCGAGCGTCCAGATCGTAAAAATGATCGCCAAAGTCGTGCCAGAGAAGAAGGAAAGACACGTTTCTTTGTGAATCTCGGACGTCGTGACGGATTGAATCCAGGAGCAATGGTTCGCATCATCTGTGATGCAACTGGATTAAATTCAAAGGCACTTGGCCGTATCGATATCATGACCTCATTTTCTTTCATAGAGGCAGATGACGAGCATACTCAAAAAATCTTGAAGCATGTGGATGGTTATGAATTTGAAGGTCACAAGGTCTCCATTGAAGTAACAGCACCTGGTCAAGGTGGAGGCGACGATCGTGGTCAACGCCGTTTCTCGAAAGGTCCGGGATCTAAAAAAGGTCCAGGCTCTTTTGGAGGTGCTAAAAAACCGGGTTTTGATAGAAAACCAGGCTTCGAGAAAAAAGGCGGTTTTGATAAAAAACGCGCTGGAGGCTCTGACCGTGACCGCGGTTTCGGTGCTAAAAGAAATAGATATTAATTCTCCTTACCCCTATTTAATTTTTACATGGAAATCAGAAATATTGCCATAATTGCCCACGTTGACCACGGTAAAACAACTCTTGTCGACAAAATGATCGAAGCGGGCCAAGTTGTAAATGAGCGCGACCGTATGACCGGCGAATTAATCATGGACAACAACGATTTGGAACGCGAACGTGGAATTACAATTGTTTCCAAAAACGTTTCAGTATCCTACAAAGGCACAAAAATCAATATCATTGACACCCCGGGTCACGCGGACTTTGGTGGTGAGGTGGAGCGTGTTCTCAACATGGCAGATGGTGTTTGTTTATTGGTAGATGCTTTTGAAGGTCCGATGCCGCAAACGCGCTTCGTTCTTGGAAAGGCACTTTCAATGGGCTTAAAGCCCTTACTTGTTATAAACAAGGTGGATAAAGAAAACTGCACACCAGAAGAAGTTCACGAAAAAGTTTTTGATCTGATGTTTGAGTTGGATGCAAATGAAGAACAACTGGATTTCCCTACCATTTATGGTTCTGCTAAAAATGGATGGATGTCTACTGATTGGAAACAACCAACACAAAGTATTACGCCCTTGTTAGATCAAATCCTCGCTTATTTTCCGCCAAAAGAAATTGAGCCAGGGAATACCCAAATGCTTATTACCTCTTTAGATTTTTCTTCTTATGTGGGACGAATTGCAATTGGACGTCTTACACGAGGTGTGATCAAAGAAAATCAACCAATCATTCTTTCTAAGTCCGATGGACGTCAAGAGAAACACCGAATCAAAGAAGTTTTTGTTTTTGAAGGAATTGAACGCAGAAAAGTAACTGAAGTACAGCCAGGTGATTTGTGTGCGGTAACTGGAATTGAAGGTTTTGAAATTGGAGACTCTATTTGCGATGCTGAAAATCCTGAGCCACTGCCAACAATCAAAATGGATGAGCCAACCATGAGCATGTTGTTCTCGATCAATGACTCACCTTTCTTTGGTAAAGAAGGAAAATTTGTAACCTCACGCCACATTTCTGATCGTCTTACCAAAGAATTAGAGAAAAACCTAGCTCTTCGTGTTTCCGATACCGATAAGGCAGATAAATGGATGGTTTTTGGACGTGGTGTATTGCACCTTTCTGTTCTCATTGAAACCATGCGTCGCGAAGGTTATGAGTTACAAGTAGGTCAACCACAAGTCATCATCAAAGAAATTGACGGGGTCAAATGCGAACCTGTAGAAGAGCTCACCATAGACCTTCCTGAAGAGCACAGCGGTACTGCAGTAGAGGCCGTGACGCGCCGTAAAGGTGAGATGACTAACATGGTTCCTAAAGGAGAACGTATGATTGTCACTTTTCAGATTCCTTCTAGGGGTATTATTGGTTTGCGTAACTATCTTTTGACACAGACAGCCGGAGAAGCGATCATGAATCACCGTTTCTTGGAATATCAACCATATAAGGGTGAAATTCCAGGTCGTCAGAATGGTTCCTTAATTTCTCTAGAACAAGGAACCTCTATTCCATTCTCTTTGAACAACCTTCAAGAGCGCGGTAAGTTTTTTATTGCTCCAAATGAAGATATCTATGAAGGTCAGGTTATAGGTGAAAACTCAAGAGCAGGTGATTTGTGTGTAAACGTTACCAAAACAAAAAAACTCACCAATATGCGTGCATCAGGCTCAGACGATAAAGTACGCTTGGCTCCGCCAAAAGTATTTAGTTTGGAAGAATGTTTGGAATACATTCAGTCAGATGAATATGTAGAAGTAACTCCTAAAAATTTACGAATCCGAAAAATCTTATTGAAAGAAACGGACCGTAAACGTTCAGGGAAATAGTAATAATTTTGCCAATTTTACGTTGTGTTTACAATGAAAAGGGCTTTTATCATCTCGTTTTTAGTGCTTGCAACACAGTTGCAAGCACAGAAACGCACTTTTTTATCTAGATCTGAGGTCGGTTTACATGTAGGTCAGACCTATTACCTCGGCGACCTCAATCCTTATCAGCAATTCAAAGATGCTCATTTAGCAGGAGGGCTAATTTATCGCTTTGACTTCAATAACAGACTCACATTTCGCACTACATATCTTTACGGTCAAATAGCTGCATCAGATTCGACTTCACCTTACCCTCTTCTTCAAAATCGAAATCTTAGTTTCAGATCTACACTGCACGAAGCAGCAGCTGGTTTAGAATTTCATTTTGTACCTTTTCAATTTGGAAGCAGTCGCTACCCAGCAACCGCCTATTTATTGGCACAATTTGGTGTTTTCCATATGAATCCACAAACCTATTATAATGGTGCTTGGCAAGATCTCCAACCACTGGCAACTGAAGGTCAAGGGACGAGTATAAATACACAGAAACCCTACAGCCTTTATCAATTTTGTCTACCACTTGGTATGGGTGTTAAGGTGAGTATGGGTAAAATGGCTACTTTTAACTTTGATCTTTCTATTCGAAAAACTTTCACCGATTATCTCGATGATGTTGGTGCTGATTTTTATGCAGATCCGCAAATAATTGCCGAAGAAGTATCTGACCTTGCGGCCGAACTATCCAATCAAAGCCTTGATGGCAATCGATTTGGAAAGCGTGGTACAAGTAGTACCAATGATTGGTATGTATACGCAGGGGCAACGGTAACTTTTCGACTTGGAAAAGGCGGAGGTTGCTTTTATTAATATCCTACACTATGCTACAAAAATTTGCTTTTATTTCTATCCTATTTCTTTTTGTATCGTGTCAATCTGAAGTTTGCGAATGTGCAGATCAATGGCTCGAAATGACAAATGAGCTTAAAAAAGCCGATGCCAAAGGAAAATCGATTGATCCTATTTTGAAGAAGTACGATTCGGCCATGAAAAAATGTGAAAACTTGGATGCCAACAAAACAGCTGCGGAGAAAGAACAAATGCTCAAGGAGTTGCGCGCGTGTGAATCTTATCAAAAAATTGGTAAAGAGTAGGGCTAGTTTGTTCTATTCCAGGACTCATGTAGCACAAAATTTTCTTTGAATACCTCCTGGTATTCAGCCCAATGTTGGTAGCCTCCAATGGTTTCATTGTGCCAAAGAAAACTAAAAGCACCACCATGAATTTGAACTTCTCGATACAAGGATAAAATACGTTGTTTTGCCTCGTTTGGTGACAACTTAAGATATTCCAAAAGAGTTCCATCCATATAGGTAAAGGGGTGAATGTTTAAGTTTGTGATTTCATTTCTATGTAAATCAAACCATTTAAAACTCCTTGCCGTACCAGCTCGAAAACCCGTTTGTTCGGCATAACCCATCGTATAATCGTGTCGAATACCTACCTTGATAAGGTTCTTATAGGTGTCAGGCAAGCTCATTAATAAATAATGTTGGCGGTTACTTTTGGGTTTATATCCAATGATTTGTTCCAATCTTTCTATTTCGATTTCAAGTTGTTGAATATTGAATTGGGTAAGAGAACTTGCATGAATTCCCACTTCGGCCAAATTTGCAACTCCTTTGATTTTTTCTTGTTGAGCCAGGTTAAAATGCGATAGATTTTTGTCGAGTTTACTGTAATTTCCTAGCAGCCAAAACACTTTGGTTTCTTCATATCGCTGAGCAAGTTCGCTAATTTGTTCAAAAGTGTCGTAGGGGTCTTTAAGTTGTCCTTTTCTGACGAGATTTCTATCTTGCATACGTCCCTTTCTTCTGAATAAAAAGTCTTTTGCCTGGGCAAAAAAGGTCCTTAGTGAGTTTTTGTGTGCGTAAGCAAAAGTATTGTCTATGTCAAAGGTCGGTTGAAAGGAAAAGCGTGGTTTTTGTGCGTAGAGATTGACCTTTAATTCCTGTTCAAGGAGTTTAATAAATGAATTACTCCAGTTATCGCAAATTGGCGTTTGAAGCCATTCGTAGCTCGTTTGAACCGATGCGGTTGCTTTGAAGCGACTAAGTTGGTCTGTCTGTGTACTATTGTACTCTTCCATTCTGCTCAGCACATAAAAGATGGAGGCTAAAATATCAGGCTTACCCTCGAACGACAAGCAGGTGATATTTTCCCATTGTCCTCTTTGTGGTACATCGTTTTGGAGCCCATCTTCAAAAAGAACCTTGGCGGGGAGTATCTGATAACAATCTTCAAAATCACGATTGGAATAATTCACTTTTGGTCCTTGAGCAGCCATAAATGCAATGCCATCATTTGTCAATTGATAAGCAACTTTTCGATCCGCAAATACGAAGGAAAGGGTATAGAGCAAGCGCTCAGTGATATATTCTACATAGATCAGCACTACAAATCGGAACTTATTTTTTCACAAATGAAATGTGCCGCATTTCCATCGCCAAAAATAGCAGGATCTGTTTGGATAGCTCTAGATAAAAGTTGATGAGCAGCATTCAATATTTTATCTTTGTCTGCACCTGTTAAGATTGCAGCACCTGCTTCTACAACTTCTACCCATTCTGTTTGCTCACGCAAAATAACGCAAGGTTTGGCAAAGAAATAGGCTTCCTTTTGTACACCGCCGCTGTCTGTTACGATGAGTCTCGCATTTTTTTCTAATGCAATCATGTCTAAGAAACTTGCAGGTTCAATTAATTTGATCCGTGCCTCCTTCTTCAATAATGCTTGAAAAGAGGAACTAAGCAGTTGTTTGATTTTACCTTTTGTCCGTGGATGTAAGGGTAAAATAACTGACAAGTTAGTCCGTTCTACTAATTCAAGTAATGCCTCAAAAATGGCTTGTAAAGAAGCTGCTTGATCCGTGTTATTATCTCGGTGAATAGTACACAAGATGAAGGATTCTTTTTCGAGTGCTAGATGGCTAATGATACTTGATTTTTGCTCACTTAATTGACCAAAATAAAGGCTGTTATCATACATGACATCGCCACAATGATATACATTTGGATGATCTATGGTTGCTTTGACATGAACGTTCAGATGAAATCCTTCATGGACAAGATTGGTAATACCCGCTTGTGTTGGCACAAAAAGTAAGGTGCTCATGTGATCTGCAGCAATACGGTTAATTTCCTCCGGCATAGCCTTGTGAAAACTCCGCAATCCTGCTTCAATATGGACAACAGGTATATGTATTTTAGCGGCGGCTAATGCTGCTGCAATTGTTGAATTTGTATCTCCATAAATAACCACAGCATCTGGTTGTTCTTGGGTTAAGATGCCTTCTAAGCCACTGAGCATTGCCGCGGTCATTTGTCCATGTGAACCGCTTCCAACTGCTAAATTGTAATGCGGTTTAGGAATACCAAGTTCTTCAAAGAAAACAGCGGACATATTTTCATCGTAATGCTGCCCGGTATGCACTAAAACTTCTTCAATTTGCTCTGAAAAATGTCCTTGGATGGCTCGGCTTAATGCCGCTGCTTTAATAATTTGAGGTCGGGCCCCAATAACAGTAAGGATTTTCTTTTTGATCATTGTTTATAAAGCCTTTATCGGCTGTGCTAAAATAACCATTATCCTTGAAAAAGGTAACTCAGCAATTACAGAACCTAAGGAGTAATTGTTCAGTTAACTAATTTATAAGTTTTCTTAAATTTGTGACATGTCAAAAAAACAGCCGAAACTTCAAAACGTCGTCTACAGCACCAATCCAAATTTCGCTTATGAATTTGAGCAAGACGATGCAGTCCAGACACTTCCTGTTCAGCAGCAACGTTTGTATGTAAGTATTGACCGAAAGCAGCGCGCTGGTAAAGAAGTTACTTTAGTTGAGGGTTTCGTTGGAGCGGAAGAAGATCTCAAAGAGCTTGGTAAAATACTCAAGAGTAAATGCGGAGTAGGTGGTAGTGTTAAGGACAATGAAATCTTGATACAAGGAAATTTCAAACAAAAAATTTTTGATCTCCTTGTCAAACAAGGTTATTCTCAAACTAAACAAAAAGGCTAGTTCAATTATTGCACCATAAAAAAAGCGGCTCTTTCGAACCGCTTTTCCGGATAGAGTAGGTGGACCACCCTATCCATAACCTAACTATAAACTACTACATTTATAGAATAACAAATACAATGCCAAAAATGTAGTTTTGATAAAAAGAAGGTAAAAAAGTTTTTATGGCTACCATTTAATGAATTTTCCTTTTTTCTGTTCGCCTTCAACGAAGTAAACACCACTATCTAAATGTTGAATATCAATTGTTTGACCGGGAATAACAACTTGGTTGAAAATTGTTTTTCCATTGATATCTTTGAGCTCAATGAGAGTGGGTTCATTGATTTCAAAGCTTATTTGGCTTTGAGCAGGATTGGGAAAGACAGCAAGAGTACCTTTTAATTCATCAATATGATCTATATACATGTTTTGATGAAAAGTGGTATTGGTAATAATCGGGTCGTTCCAGTCAAAAAAGATATATGCCGTATTTTCAATTGTCGACATAATTGGATTGTTTGGTTGTTCAGCAATCCTATAAGTGAAATGCCCATGACTTTCAGGCTCATTGGTTGTTGAGTCAGGGAGCCATATTTGATTGAACTCAAAACGCATGATGCCATTTCCAAGATTGACAACCTGTATGGGATGTGTAGCCTCTAAAAGGGTAAAGCTGGTCCAATCAAGTTGTGTGCTCAGCGTGTCAATAATGTAAATATTTTGAGCAGGTGCTGTTCCTGTATTTTGAAATCGTATGGTGTAATTCAAAATATCGTCTGCAAATGGATCTAAATAACCTACGGGATAATATTCATTCATGTAGTCTGAGCTCGCATTTTTGTCATTTGGATCATAACTATTACCTAGGATTTGTAGGAGTGAACCGTTATTATTGTATGTCCCACAATCACTTACAGTACCAGTTGGTGTAATGGTTGAACTAAAGAAATGTTGTGCGCCGTTGATCAAACCTCCCGGGACGCTAAATGAAATCACATCGTAGCTACTAAAGCTCGCAGCTGAATTATTGATATTCCAAGTGATGGTATTACCAGAAATTGTATAATTTGGGTTTTGTATACTTGATAGATTAGGACTCACCCCTGCTGGGTATGTAAAAGTCAAGGTATAGGATCCTACTGCGCTAGGTCCGTAATTACCCCAGTTGAGTTTGATGTAAGCAGTGCTGTTCTGATAATAACCAATCCATGGTGTGACAGTAGTCCATAGATCTGCACAAGAATTAGTGCCACCGCAATTAACCGCTAAATTACCGGGCTGTACCGTTGGACTCGTGTAGCCTAATAGGGTAATATATGTACTTAACGTTGTATACCCATTGTAAATCAACCATGTTGGACTTACTTGTGCAAGAATAAAACTACTTGTATTTGTAATTGGACCACAATAACTGAAATAGCCCGTAGAGTCTGAGTAAACAGTGACGCTTGTGAGCGAATTTGGTTGATCAAATAATTGTACAGGTGCTCCCATTAATGGCGATTCACCAGCATCCATAAGACCATTGCCATTGTCATCACAGAATACAAATCCTCCATAACACAATGTTGGGGCGCTGTTACTTCCGCAATCTAATGCAAAATTGATAGTTGTAGCAGGTACACTGCCATTACAGGCGCTTCCCAAAAATGAGACATTGCTCATGCCATTATTATTCAGAACGGAATAACCATGTTGTGTTAACCAGTTCGAATTGATAATTAGCGAAAAAGTATCATTCACAGTACCTGGAAAATTAATCGCATATTGACCAGAGTTGCTACTGTAAACCAAACTTCCATTTACTTGAATAGGGGCATTTGCTATAGGTATTTCTCCGTTGTCAAAAACACCATTGTTATTTGCATCACAAAATACCTGGCCAGCTGCACATAATTGTGTTGTTTGGGATGCGCAATTCAAAGTAATTAGTGTTGTACTTACTCCGTTAGAGATGAAGATTGATGGACTTGGAATAATATTGCCTATCACATAATTGTTGGCTGCAAGCCACGTTGGTTCTATACTTAGCATATAATTTCCGGCCCAAACATTGTTCATCATGAACAGACCATTTTGTAATGTATCCATATAAGTATAAGCGCTATTTGATAGCATAATAGGTACCGGTGAATTAATTTGAGAATCGACGGTGCCATCGTTGTCACAATCTAATTGAATCATACAATAAAAGTAGGCCGTACAGGAACCAACCATGTATTGAAGACTATCATATGCATATGTTTGATTAGCAGGGTTGTAAACTGTGGTAGTGATTGTATAGGTGCCTGCTGAAGCATAAGTATGGTTCAATGGAGGGTTCATTACGATGTTGGTTCCTGTACTGGATGTCCCTCCACCTGAATTGCTTGTGGAGCCGTCACCCCAATCTACAACTGCCTGAATTTGACAACTACTGAAGTTATTTCCGTTGATCACATACGGTAGGTCGTAATATGGATTAGAATTAGTAGCTGGATTTATGGCAGAAAAACCAATACTTACGGTAGAATCACATGAAGAAGTGAGCACATTTGGGCCTAAAGAAAGTCCATTAATTGAAAAACCCGAAACTTGGGCATAACTCATTAGATTAAATGCAAAAAAGCAAATGAGTAATTGTAAAAAATATTTCATAGTCAGTGATTTATAAATATGACGGCATACTCCGTAATATAGTTGCTTCGGTTCTGCACTACTTTATTAACTTTGTTTCATGACTAAAAGCATTGATCGCCTACGACTTCCTGCATTTGGCAATCTGGAATTGTTGGCCAAGCAGGTTGTTGAGGGGTTTATTACGGGCTTACATAAAAGCCCATTCCACGGCTTTTCTGTAGAATTTGCTGAACACCGCCTCTACAATCCCGGGGAGTCAACGCGCAATATTGATTGGCGCTTATATGGTAGAACAGAAAAGTTGTTCACTAAAAAATATGAAGAAGAAACAAATTTACGCTGTCAAATGGTCATTGACGACTCAAGCTCAATGTACTTTCCCAAAGAAGGTGTGAGTAAATTTGAATATGCCGTATATGCTGCCGCTAGCCTTATTGAATTACTAAAGCGTCAAAGAGACGCGGTTGGTTTGAGTATTTTTGATGAAGAAGTACACTTACACACCGCTGCAAAGTCTTCTTTGCTTCATCACCGCTACTTATATAGTGAACTAGAAAAAAGATTGGTATCGTATGAAGAAAAACACAAGAAACAAACTGCCGCTATTGCTGCACTTCATGCAATTGCCGATCTAACTCATAAACGCAGTTTGGTCGTCATTTTTTCAGATTTGCTAGACGATCCTGCGCATACAAATCAGCTCTTTGATGCCTTACAGCATCTCAAACATAATAAACACGAGGTTATTTTATTTCATGTTTATCACGAAGGCTATGAAAAATCATTTGACTTGGAGGATCGTCCTTATCAATTAATCGACATGGAAAGCGGAGATCGAATGCACTTGCAACCAGGTGAAGTGCGCTTACAATATCAAGCAGCTATAGCCTCTTATTTTGAGGAAATTAAATTGCGTTGTATCAATAACGGCATCGATTTTATGCCAGCCCCTATAGAAGAGGGTTATGATCAAGTACTTTTAAAGTATTTATTAAAACGTCAACAGCTTTATTAAGCGAAAACTACTTAAGGTAGTTAACTTCCGCAGTAAAGGCAGCCATCGTCGTCGTCCTGCTCAGGAGCGTGTTCAATCGCTGGGTTAAGCTGTTTTTTGAGCTCATAAATTTTTTGCTGGGTTTCTATGTCTGAGAATAAGTCACCGGTAAGTTGAGACTTTAGTGCTGAAATTTGTTGTTCGATTGTTTCCATGTTTCGAAGATAATAAAATAAGTTTTTTGTCCGACATCTCTTTGTTTGATGAGCATCCCGTCAATTAATTGTACCTTTGCACTTTAATAGAGCTATGGCGCATAAATCAGGTTTCGTAAATATTGTAGGATCTCCTAACGTTGGAAAATCTACACTCATGAACCAATTAGTGGGTGAAAAGCTATCCATAGTTAGTTCCAAAGCCCAAACAACTCGTCACCGTATCCTAGGAATCGTTAATGAAGAAGATTACCAAATAGTTTTTTCCGATACACCTGGTGTGGTGAATGCAGCATACAAACTCCACGAAAATATGATGGAGTATGTAAACGCCTCTATTTCTGATGCTGATGTGTTAATTTTCATGACCGATACTCATGAAAATGAGATGAATCACAAAGAAACACTTGAGCGTATTCAAAGGCTTAAAGTGCCTGTCCTTTGTCTTATCAACAAAATTGACAATTCAGATCAGTCAAAAGTCATGGAGCGTGTTGTCTATTGGCAAGAAAAATTACCTAATTCCAAAGTGTATGCCGTTTCTGCATTACATAAATTCAACATTGAAGCAGTTTGGGAAGAAATATTAAACCTTATTCCCGAAAGCCCACCTTATTACGATAAAGAAGAAATCTCTGACCGTCCAATGCGTTTCTTTATTTCAGAAATCATCCGCGAAAAGATCTTTATCCATTGTCAGAAAGAAATCCCATATAGTACCCAAGTAGAGGTAGAGGAGTATAAAGAAGAACCAGGACTAACGCGTATTCGGGCCAATATTATTGTCGAGCGCGATTCACAGAGAGGCATCATTATCGGTAGGGGCGGTGAAATGCTCAAACGGATAGGTCGTGAAGCACGTCTCGACATGGAGAAATTCCTGGAAACAAAAGTATTCCTCGAGAATTATGTCAAAGTAGACAAAGACTGGCGCCATTCCGATGCCAAGCTCAAGAAATACGGTTATTAAGCACAACAAACATGAGTAATATAGTTGCAATTGTCGGACGTCCAAACGTCGGAAAATCTACCTTGTTCAATCGCCTTACAGAGTCTCGCGATGCCATTGTCAAAGAAGTAAGTGGCGTTACTAGAGACCGCCTTTACGGAAAAGGTGAATGGAATGGTTATCAATTTTCTGTTATTGATACAGGTGGATATGCGACCACTAAAGAAGATATTTTTGAAGGTGAAATTCGAAAGCAAGTACAAATTGCTATAGAGGAAGCTACCGTTATTGTTTTTATGGTTGATGTCATGACTGGTATCGTAGAAATGGATCAAACAGTTGCTCAACTTTTGCGCAAGAGTAAAAAACCAGTGCTCATTGCAGCCAATAAAGTAGATAACACTGAAAGGGTAGGGCTTTCCTCGGAATTTTACACTTTCGGTCTGGGAGAAGTTTTTGACCTGAGTGCAACCAATGGAAGTGGTACAGGTGAAATCCTCGATGAGTTAGTCAAGTATTTCAACAAAGAGGATGAGTCTGTAAGAGAAGAAGACAGCTTACCTAGGATTGCTATTGTTGGTCGACCTAACGTAGGTAAATCTTCTATGGTTAATGCCCTGACCGGACAAGAGCGAAACATCGTTACCGATATATCAGGTACTACTCGCGATTCCATTCATACACGCTACAAGGCATTTGGTTTTGATTTTCTACTTATAGACACGGCCGGAATTCGTAAAAAGGCAAAAGTTACTGAAGACATTGAGTATTATTCTGTACTTCGTTCGGTACGCACCATAGAAAATGCGGATGTTTGTATGTTCATGATTGATGCGGCGGAAGGGATACAAAAGCAAGACTTGAGTATTTTTTACATGTGTGAGAAAAACTCAAAAGGTGTTGTTGTTTTAGTTAATAAGTGGGACCTCGTAGAGAAAGATCAGAATACCATGGTAAAATTTGAAGCCGAACTCCGCGAACAACTCGCCCCATTCAATGATGTTCCAATTATATTTACTTCGGCTATTGAAAAGCAGCGTATTCACAAAGCGTTAGAGACGGCTATGCAGGTTTATGAAAATAGAACTCGCAAAATCCCTACACATGAGCTCAATGAAGTCATGTTAGATGTAATAGCTCAGACACCTCCTCCGGCAATGAAAGGAAAGTATATCCGCATCAAATTTGTGCAGCAATTGCCTACGCATTCTCCAAGTTTTGCTTTTTTCTGTAATCTACCCCAATATCTTACGGATGCATACAAGCGTTTTCTAGAAAACAGATTGCGTGAACGATTCAATTTTGAAGGTGTTCCAATTCGCATTTTCTTCCGCAAGAAATAAGGCAAATCAAATCAAATTTTAGTTCAATAAAAAAGGCGAGCATTTGCTCGCCTTTTTTATTGATAAGAGTTCGGAACTACCTGATGAGGTTCAGATGTCCGGTGACGATCTTGCGATAGTCATTTTCTTTGGTTTCGAATTGTAGTTTCCAGGAATAGATTCCAGATGGCACTTTAATACCATCGGGTCCATAAGTGCCATCCCATGCTTGTGATGCATCGTACGTTTCCCAGATTACCTCTCCCCAGCGATTGTATACCGCCAGATGGAATGCATGTGGGTCAAATCCTGTTGTAAAAATAGCTTGCCATGTTTGGTTATGCTCATCCTCATCTGGAGTGAAAGTATTTGGCACGTAATATATCGGTTCTGCAATTACTGGTAAATTGAGTTGGTATTCATCTGAACAGCCAAGAGAAGTGTAAGCGGTAAGGGTTACGAGTAAGTTATCAGAAACACCCACATACATGTGGTTAGGATTTTCTTCAGTACTTGTTGTGTTGTCATCGAAGTCCCAAACGTAGGTGAGTCCGCCTACTGAATTATTGACAAATTGAATCGGCATCGTACTTTCTGTCAATGCACCTGGAAGCGCCGCAAATGAAGCCTCTGGATAACTCTCCATGTAAATATAGTCGTTATAGGTAGTCGTTTCAATACAACCAAGTAGATTGTATTCTAGGGTAATGTCGTGGTATCCACTTGCATCAAAGGTATAAGCAAAATTGCTGCCTTGACCGATTTGAGTGCCTCCCCAATACCATGTGTAAACAGCTCCTTGGACAGCTCCAATTGTACTTAAATTCACGAGAAGTGGGTTGCATCCTGAGAGTGTGTCAGCAACAAAAACTGGTGGAACTGCCGGAACAATGGTTACAATCATATCAACGGTATCTCCGCATTGACCTGGGTCAGGGAAGAAGGTATGGGTATAGATACCTGGAATAGATGTGTCGATCGTTGGTGGTGTCCAAGCTCCTGTAATACCTGGTACGTTATTGGAGGTGGTTGGAAATATTGGATTTGCCTCGTCTTGACACAACTGTGGGATTTGAGTGAATTGCGGAATAATGAGTGGATCCACTGTGATTGGGAAGGTAAGTGTAGACGCACATTGATTTGGATCAGGGGTAAAAGTGTAGTTTACTGTACCAGGGGCTGTAGTGATGACAGTTGGGTTGTTCCAAGTACCAGTAATGAGTGGCCCATTCATGTAGGAACTGGTATTGGTTGCCGTAGTAGGAATGACAACATTGGTCATGTATTGACAAATCTGCCCCATTGGATTGAACTGTGGAGCTGTTAGGGCATGAACAACGATATCCATAGTAGCAGGGAAGGCACATTCTCCAGGGTTAGGGGTGAACGTGAAGGTAAATGTACCTGGGTTTACCGTGGAAATCGTACTCGGAGACCAAGTTCCTGTATATGGATATGTATTAGTAGATGTATTAGGAAGTACTGGTGCAGGATCATTGATACATAAATCTGCAATTTGATTAAAGGTTGCTTGTTCATTAGCCACTATGATGATATCCATTGTTGCAGTCGTTGCACAGATACCTGCGTTTGGTGTAAACGTATAGGTTGTCGTACCTGCCGCAGATGTATTGATAGCTGCTGGGTTCCAAGTACCTTGAATAACAGGAGAATTTGTTGATAAATTAGGTAATCCTGGTGCAGCAGCATCTTCACAAATAGGTGTGATTTGATTGAAAGTTGGAAGCGTTGGCGTATTTACAACAACGGTTGTAATTGCCGTAGAAATGCATCCACCTGCATCATATGTAAGGGTATATGTTCCGGCCATTGCTGCGGTAGCATTTGGAATAGTTGGATTCTGGAGGGTGGATATAAAACCATTTGGTCCAGTCCAGTCGTAGCTTGGAGCTCCGGTTGTGGCTGTAAGGCTGATTTGATCTCCAACGCAATACGGGCCGCTATTTGCTACCGTTACGGATGTGGATCCGGCTGTATAAGTGATGACCACTTGGCCATGACCCGTTTGAAAACCTTGGGTGCAAGTACCTCCGGCAGGATAGAAACTGGAGCCGCCTCCGCCGCCTCCGCCGCCATTGGCGCCTGTGCAGCAGTTGTCACCGCCACCGCCACCGCCGCCAAAATAGCCACCGCCACCTCCGCCGCCAGCAGCAGAAGTATAAAAGCCACCATTGCCGCCTTGACCAATGCTTCCTGCAGTTCCGGGTTGGCCTCCGCCCCACGGTGGGCCACCATTACCACCTGAGAATTGTGTGCCGCCTCCACCGCCTGTTCCAGTAAATGGTGAGCCGGTGCCCGTTTGACCTGTAGTGCAGCCACCTTGACCTCCAGTAGCTTGGTAATTCGTTTGTCCGGAGCCACCGGCACGGCCTCCGCCACCACCTGCAACAACGATACGATTATTCATTGCAAAAGGAGAGATGCGAATATCCGATGCGCCCCCTCCACCTTTGGATTCGTTCTGGGCGTTTGGAGATGGGTGTCCGTTACCGCCGCCATTCCAACCGCCAGTTGGTCCTGTTGGGTTGCCTCCTACGCGAATCTCCAGCACTTGACCAGGAGTTACTGCAATGCTCGGGTGTTGAACACGAGCTCCATTGCCACCTTGCCCTGAACCAACAAAAGGATTGCCTTGGATTCCTCCACCTTTGGCTCCTCGTATATCCACCTGAATGGAATACACACAAGGGGGTACGGTCCAGGTTTGGATTGCTCCTGTGTAGTTAAATGTAACAGATTGCTGCGCAAACGTTGTAAGGTAAGAGAGTGTCAATAAAGAAAAGAAGATCTTTTTGATCATATGCTGTAGGTTAAGTAGGTAGACAAATTTAATTGAAATATTTGTTAAATAAGAACGATCTAAGCGCATTTGGGTTGCTTCTTTATTGAAAAAAATGTAATTTGTGAGTCAAAATAATCCTTATGACTCCCTATTCCGGACCCTGGACCGCTAATGAAGCAGCTCATTTGTTAAGGCGCTGTACTTTTGGAGCTACTTATGCTGAAATTCAAGATGCCGTTCAAAACGGGATGTCTGCCACGATTGCCAACTTATTGCTTCCATCAATCCCTGATGAGCCCTTGGCATATGATCCTGCGGAACAAGTTGTAGCACAAGGCCAGTCGTGGGTCTCGGCAGTTTACCCGCAGGATACAACTGCAAATCAGCAAACAGAAGGTGCTCGCATGAAATCTCTGGGTGCTTGGCTAGCTAAAAATCTCAATCAAGAAAGTCTTAGCCTTACTGAAAAAATGCTCTTTTTTTGGCAAAATCACTTCGGTGTTAGTACTTCAGGAGACGCACGTGCCATGTACCACTATCTGCTTTTATTGCGTCAAAATGCGTTGGGGAATGTAAAGCAATTGGTTAAAGAAGTGAGCATTGATCCTTGCATGCTGCTTTTTCTAAATGGGTCAACAAACACGGTATTTTCACCAAATGAGAATTATGCCAGAGAATTATTAGAGTTGTATACGGTTGGGAAAGGCCCGCAGCTTGCAGCCGGTGATTACTCCACCTTTACAGAACAAGACGTCTCTGCAGGCGCTAAGATATTCACTGGTTATGTTGTTCAGGGTGTTCGAAGTTCTACCCAGTCTCAAGTAACAAGCCAATTCATGCCTGTTCTGCACGATACAACGACTAAAACATTATCATATCATTTTTCAAATCAAGCCATCAGCGCCAATGGAGCTTTAGAATTTGCGGATTATATAGATATTGTGTTTAATCAGCCTGAAACCGCGAGCTATATTTGTCGAAAGCTATACCGTTATTTTGTGAATTGTGATATAACTACTTGGGTTGAGCAAAATATCATTGCTGACATGGCCCAAACGTTTGTGACTAACAATTTTGAAATAACGCCAGTTCTTGTAGCGTTGCTCACAAGTGAGCACTTCTATGATATAAATATGCGTGGAGCTGTCATTCGCACCCCGTTAGAAACGATATGCGCAATGCTGAATACATCGTCAACTAGCGCAAATTTTGATTTGCAAAGCACCTATCAAATATACTTATCCTTATACGGTTTGGCTGATCAAATGGGGCAGGGTTATGCTGCGCCACCAAGCGTTGCAGGATGGACGGCCTATTATCAGGCACCCGCCTTTTATCGTTTGTGGATCAATTCTACTTATATCAAGAAGCGATTTGATGTCGCCAATTTCTTGACTTCAAATAATTTCAATGTAAATGGTAATATTTTCAAAATACAAGTTCTCGACTTATTGAACGGATTATCTGCACCTGCCTCTGCGCCACAAGTGATAGCAGATTTGTGTTTGGTACTTTTTCCAAAAGAAATTCCAGCAGCTGATCAATTAGCGATTAAAGCGATTCTGACTGGGGGGCTTCCAGATTTTGAATGGACCTTACAATACAACGAATATATTGCGGACCCTACAAACCCGGCCTTTTACACACCTGTTGAACTGCGCATGCAGGCGGTGCTCAACATCATGTTTAAAATGCCTCAATTCCACGTTTGCTAATGAAAAGAAGATCCTTCCTTAAAAATGGTGCGCTGGCCAGTATGTCATTGCCTTTTGTACAAAATGGCTTTTCCATGCAGGCTGTTGCAAAGCAATTATTTGAGGTGCCTAAAAGTGCTGAGGATAAAATCTTGGTTTTAATTCGTATGAATGGAGGTAATGATGGTTTGAACATGGTTTTTCCCAGAGATCAGTACGCTGAGCTTTTGGTGCAGCGCTCCAATATATTAGTTCCAGAAAGCGAAATTTTACCACTTACTCTAGAAGTTGGATTACATCCAAAAATGACCGGCTTACAAACCATTTTTAATGAAGGAAAGTTAAGTGTAATTCAAAATGTGGGTTACCCAGAGCCAAATCGTTCTCATTTCAGATCAATGGATATTTGGACCACAGGCTCCCTAGATATCAATCAAACAAGTGGGTGGTTGGGTCGCTATTTTGATGGCGCCTATCCAAATTTCCCCGATGCATATCCCAATATAGACTATCCTGATCCATTTGCAATTTCCATGGGGTCAGAGGTGTCAACGACTTGTCAAGGACTCATGGGGAACTTTAGCCATGCTGTCTCTGATCCTTTTAATTCCTCCAATTTATTAATGACCTCAGTTACTAATGATGGTACCTATTATGGAGGGCAGATCGAATACATTTCGACATTAATCAATCAGACTAATGAGTACGGCCAACAAATTAGTAGCGCGGCAAGTGCTGGTAATTCTCTTTCGGGTCTCTATGATCCCCAAAATCCTTTGGCTGTCCAACTCAAATATATTGCCCAAATGATTTCAGGAGGTCTCAAGACAAAAGTTTATATTCTCAATGTAAACGGTTTTGATACCCACGATGCACAAGTAGATCAAAATGATGTCAAGGAAGGAGTACACCCTAATTTACTGAAGCGTATTTCAGACGCAGTTCGGGCATTTCAGCATGACTTAGAATTGTTAGGCTTAGAACAACGCGTAGCAGGTCTCACTTTTTCAGAATTTGGACGCCAAATTGCCAGTAACGGAAGTTTTGGAACCGATCATGGTGATGCTGCACCTGTGTTACTTTTTGGCTCTTGTATTAGCAATGGAATAATCGGTGCAAATCCACAAATTCCTGATCAAATCAATAACCAAGCTGGACTTGATATGACTATTGATTTTCGGGATATTTATGCAAGTATTCTAAAGGATTGGTTTGAGGTAGATCTTCAAGTAATACAAGGCTTGTTTGAACAAAATATTACTTATTACGATATTTTGCAAGGATGTACAACTGCTGTAAATGAAAACGCAATTGCTCAATTTGAAAAGTCAATTGTGTTTCCTAATCCAAGTCTTGGCAAACATCAGTTGAAATTTATTTCAACGAATGAATTTATAGAGATCTATTTATTCGATCAAAGCGGTAGGATGTTGCAAAAGTCTTTTGAAGGGCATCTAAATGCAGGACAGCAAATATTGACATTTGATCTAGGTTACCTACAATCTGGACGCTATCACTATTTACTCAAATCCGCTTCCAAACAAGAGTTGGTTTCTTTCCAAAAATTGTAACAGCACTTAATTGCCGCGCTGCATTTGCTCCAATCGTTGTTGACGCTGCATTGGATTCTCACGAGTTTGTTCTTGTTTGTACAACTGATAGCGAGTTGGTTGCAAGACGCGTGGCCAAGTGTTGTTGTCTAGGTCTGTATCAGCAGTCTCTAGGAATGGATCTAATCTAAACGATACAACGGGTTGATCATAAACGAAAACTTTACTCACTTTGAGTTCCTGAATACGCCAAATCTCTGCAGGGATGCGTTCAACTTTTGTACTTCCATCTTCGAAAGTCGCTTCGATGATCAGCGGCATTACAAGGCCACCTAA
>JAURNL010000076.1 GCA_030830205.1 Crocinitomicaceae bacterium
CTGAGAAAAGTGAACAGATAAATCACCAAAATCTGTGTAGCGGAACAAAAGTTTTTGTGCGGCAACCGAACCAGAGGAAAATACACCAATTTTGATTCCCTGTGCACGCCATTGATTCAGTGCAGCAGGTACGTCATCGTAGACATGACCAGTAATTTGACCTGATTCATACCCACTCTTCCAAATCACCCCCTGTACTGTTTTAAGTGGAGTAAGTTTTTTATCCTCCTCGCTCCATTGTTTTAAAGTTGCCAAAACCTCTTCGGTTGTAGTCAAGTGTCTACCCTCTTCCCTCGATATGATTTCAATGACATCTGCAAATGCTTGCTTGACTTCATTGAGTTGTGCGTGTTGGGTCAGCTCACCTAAGTGCGCTCTGAAATATGGAAAAAGTACCTCATAGACAAAGTGTACCGAACTAGTTGTTCCCTCTATATCTGTTAGTACATATTTAATTTGCTTATCCAAGGTCAGGTGCTTTAAAATTTTGGTATCTATCCTCAATTCCTGATGAGGTATAATGTGGAATCCAACCTGACATATCGGTAAAGATTCGAATGGCTTTAACAAATGGGGCATCTTTTCCCGCATCAAACCAATGTTTTGTACCTGAAGGCACGCTGATCAAATCCCCGCGTTGACAGAGGAGGTTGAAAACAGGAGCTTCACTCAAATTGAACCAAAATAAGCCCTGTCCATCGACAAAAAAGCGAATTTCATCCTCATCATGGATGTGTTCGGCTAAAAATTTGGCTCTTATTTGATCATAATTAGGCGTATGTGCATTAATTGAAATTACATCCGCACTTCGATAACCGACCTTAGACATAAAAGGATTCAAGTCTTTATCATAAGCGGCTAAAATCTCTTCTTGAGTAGCTGAATCGTCGAAAATGACAGGACAGTTCCACTGATCAAAAAACACGCCATATTGGTTCAAAAAAACCTTAATTTGGGAGGGTTCAGTGATTTGAATATCTTGATCTGGAATGGAGAGTATTGCCATTTTTTAGCGTAAAAATTCACATTCACAAAGGTAATCTAAAGTCTCAAGATGTTTTTGAGCCTCAAATAATGTCTCACCCCAAGCATAGGTACCATGACCTTCTATAATAAAGCAATGTTGCTGTACTTCATTTTTTCTAGCGTCTAAAACTTGACAAAGTTCAGACATGTCCTGCGTGTTATCTACAATTGGTATTTGCAAGTTATCGAGGTGGCTTGTACAGCCTTTGAATCCTTTTTGTAATTCATATCCTTGAATTGGTAAAAAGTGTTCGTTAAATTGTGCTACAAGTACAGGATACTTACTATGGCTGTGCAAGATGACCTTAGTATGAGGAAAATTACGATATATCCAGAGATGAATTTGAGTTTCATCTGAAGGTTTCGTGCCATGAAACAGAGCTGTTCCAACTCCATTTTCATCTATGGTCATGAAGTCTTGCTCCGTGAAATTAGCTTTATTTACACCCGAACGAGATACCCAAATTTGCTGCTGTTCATCAACAAACGAATAGTTAGTGGAAGTCGCTGGAGACCAACCTCTTTCATTGAGTATTCTGATTAGTTGAACGAGTTCGGTTTTCATTACTGGGCTAAAGTCTCTTTTACAAGTGCGGCAATAACTTTTCCATCAGCTTTACCTGCTAGTTTTCCTGAGAGTATTCCCATCACTTTGCCCATGTCTTGTGGACCACTTGCACCTGTTTGAGCAATAGCATGCTGAACTTCTAATCTGATTTCATCTTCGGTAAGCATCTGAGGAAGATAAGCCTCTATTACTTGTGCCTGAAATAATTCCTCCGCTGCCAAGTCTGCTCGATCCTGGGCCTGATAAAGGGCATATGTTTCCATACGCTGCTTATGTAGCTTCATGCAAATTTTAAGCGCGGTTTCTTCGGATACCTCGGCATCAGCACCAGAGGTTGCCTCTAGTAATAGCTTTGATTTGATATCGCGTAAAGCAGCAAGTTTCTCCTTTTCTCGGGCAAGCATTGCACTTTTAATATCTTGATTGATGCGTTCAGTGAAAGTCATATTTAGTCGACGTTGTCATGTAGAAAATTATTGCTTCGCAAAGTGCTGTTGCCCTCTGCATCTTTACCAATTCCAAAACGAGAAATAGGTTCTTGAAGGCTAGGATCTTGCTGCTGAAGTTGGATATTGCGGCGTACAAAAGCAGGCTCATTTTCAAATTCAAGTAAACCATCTGGTTTTTTCAGCTTGGAAGTAAATTCTTGAATGCGAGAAACACGCTCTTGATTCTTTTTTTGCTGTTCTTCAGGGGAAAGGACACGTCTTGGCAATTCCATTTCAATCTGCTGCTGTGTATCATCTTCCAGTACATGCTTCACAACTTCTGCTTGGACTGGAGTCTGAATTGGAGCTACTTGAGGTTGTTCTGATTCAACATCAAAAATTTCCCAACTAATAGCAGTCTGTGCTGAGGCTACAACCTCTTCTTGTTCATCATAAAGATTAAAGGTAGTTTTTGGACT
Source organism: Crocinitomicaceae bacterium (assembly GCA_030830205.1). Classification (GTDB taxonomy): domain Bacteria; phylum Bacteroidota; class Bacteroidia; order Flavobacteriales_D; family Crocinitomicaceae; genus UBA952. The sequence goes on from JAURNL010000076.1 coordinate 2,502, forward strand.
AGCTGCAATGGCATCTAATGGCTCTTGTTCTACCTGTAAAGGATTTGTAAGCGGTGACTCTACTTGCTTGATGAAAGGTTCTGAGGTCTGCTCAGCAATTGGAGCTGCAGTTATAGACTCAAAAGGAGAGGAAAGCGGTGAAGTAATTTCTTGTTTTCTTTCCTCATCAAGTACCACAACAGTTCTTTCAGGAATCTTTTCAAAACCTGTTAACGGTGATGAACTGAATCCGGTAGCAATAATTGTTAGGCTAATATTATCGCCAAGTGAGGCATCATAACCATGTCCCCAAATTACATCTGCCGTTGAGCCAGCAGCTTCTTGAATATAGTCAGTTATTTCTGTGATTTCATCCATCATGACTTCGCGGTCACCATAAGAGATATTCAGTAGAACATAACGTGCTCCATTGATATCATTATCGTAGAGTAATGGTGAAGTTAAGGCGTTTTTCACGGCAATAACAGCGCGATCTTCACCAGAAGCAATTGCGCTACCCATAATTGCATGACCAGAGTCGCGCATCACTGTATTGACATCGTTGAAGTCGACATTAATGGCTCCTGTGACGGATATGACTTCTGCAATTCCTTTTGCAGCAACTGTTAGAACGTCATCGGCATGAGAAAACGCTTCTGACAAAGACATATTTTTGCCGAATTCTCTTAATCGCTCATTATTGATAATCAACAAGGTATCGACATTTTGACGCATGCGCTCTAAACCTTCTTCTGCTTGCTGACGTCTTTTGCGACCTTCAAAATTAAATGGAACCGTTACAATACCGACTGTTAATATGCCTAAGTCTTTTGCTACCTGAGCTATAACTGGAGCAGCACCTGTTCCAGTACCGCCACCCATTCCGGCTGTTACAAACACCATTTTGGTGTCTTTAGAAAGCAATTCACGGATTTCTTGGATATTCTCCATTGCAGCATTCATTCCTACTTCTGGAATCATACCCGCTCCTCGGCCTTCAGTTAGATTAGGTCCTAGTTGAATTTTGTGTGGTACTGGAGAAAGATCCAATGCCTGACAATCTGTGTTGCATACAATAAAATCTACTCCTGCGATTCCTTGTAAGTACATGTGGTTGACTGCATTTGAGCCTCCACCTCCTACCCCAATCACCTTAATGATAGAGGCTGCTTGAGGACTGTTGTGTTTTGGTAAATCAAATTCCATAATGCTGCTTTATATAACCAAGTTTGTCTAAATATTAATCTTCAGAATCATCAAAGAATGTTTTTACCGAACCTAAAATTCTGGTAAAAAACTCACCCCTTTTGTCTGTATTTGAATGCGTTTTAATCTTTTCTTGCTTATCCAATATTTTTTTATCGGCATTAGCTACCTCTTGCTCCGTATTTACTGATTGTTCCCAAGGCATTGCCGCTTCATAGGATTCAAACCCTTTTAACACTAAGCCTATTCCAGTTGCATACATAGGACTTGCAAGAGATTCTATATCGTTCGTGTTTGCTAGATGCTCAGTAGGATAACCGATTCGGGCATCCATACCAGTAAGATATTCAATGAGCTGTGTGAGGTGTTTAAGCTGAGAGCCACCACCAGTAACCACAATTCCACCAATCAATTTCTTTTCGTAACCAGAATCCTTGATTTCAAAATTGACCAATTCAATGATTTCTTCCATGCGGGCTTGGATGATACTCGCGAGGTTACGTAGTGTAATTTCTTTTGGGTCTCGACCTCTTAAACCTGGTATGCATACCACTTCATTTTCTTTACTTTCAGAAGCCAAAGCGCTGCCAAATTTCACTTTAAGCATTTCAGCTTGACGCTGCATTATACGGCATCCTTCTTTGATGTCTTGCGTAATGACATTTCCACCAAACGGAATAACTGCGGTGTGACGTATGAGACCGTCGTGGAAAATCGCTACATCTGTGGTGCCACCGCCGATATCTACAAGGACAACACCTGCTTCTTTTTCCTCTTCTGAGAGTACGGCTTCAGCAGATGCAATAGGCTCAAGAATGATATCTTTCACACTCAAACCAGAGCGATCTACACAACGTGTTATATTTTGAACATTCGTTACTTGACCAGTGATGATGTGAAAATTTGCCTCTAAGCGTACTCCGGCCATACCGATTGGGTCTTTGATTTCAGGTTCACCATCAACTATATATTCTTGCGGAATAACAGTAATGATTTCTTCTCCTGGCTTCATAACTAATTTGTACATATCGTCAACAAATGCATCGATATCTACCTGTGATATTTCACCTGTTGCGGTCCGACGCGTGTAGATGCCTCTATGTTGCAAGCTTTTGATATGCTGACCCGCAATACCTACGTGCACATTCTTAATTTTTAAGTTGCCATCAACAGCTTCTTGAGTCGCGGCAACGGCTGTGTTGATCGATTGAACGGTTCGCTCAATGTTAGACACTACGCCACGCATGACACCGAGTGACTCACTTTTGCCCATTGCAATAATTTCTATCTTGTCATGTTCGTTTTTACGACCGACAAAACATGCGATTTTGGTCGTGCCAATATCCAAACCAACAACAACACGTGTGCGCTTTACTTCGGAATTGTTATTTTTTTCTGCAAACGATTTGTCCTTCATACTTGACACTTATTTCTTTGTATTTATTCCAACCTTCGTGAGGGAGGGCTTCTTTGTAAAAATGTCTCAAACGTTCAAATTTGTCTGAAACTTCTTCAGCAGTACGTGCCTGACCGAAGATAATTTGTTGATCACCTAGGATGGGAATGAGGATGAAATCGCCATCTGCCTCTAGGTAAACCTGACCAATTAATTTATGCATCAATGGATCATTACAAACATAATTTGAAATGTGGTAGATTTGACTAATTTTTTGAGAACTTTTCAAATTGGGATTGTTAATAAAATCATAGTTAACACGGGGGTTGTAGGCATCCCAAATATATCCTGAAAAGACCAAGACTCGCGCCGTGTGCAGAGTCGACCGATTCATCATAAATCCATCTTGATCAAGGTAATAACTTTGACCCTTTTTATTGAAAATTCTTGCAATTGGTTGGCGTAATTCTAATATAATCTCCCAACGCCCACCTAAATGTTTAAAAACCTCTACATGTTTTACCTCTGGCATTGAAGAAATAGATCGTTCAATTCGGTGAATTTTTAATGCACTTACCTTCATTTTTGGATAAAATAAATGCTTCAACTCAAGTCGATCTAACAATTCAGATCTTGTCAAAAAGGCATTTTCATCTGCAGAATGAATGACAATTTTTGGCCGTTTAAGTTCCTGCATCGCTTCATTTGAAGATGCTAGGTAAAAAACAAAAATTACCCCTACTGAAAGTAGTAGCCAGCATATGCGAAGTAGCCAAATTCTCATCGGTTCATAATTTGGATGTTGAGTAAATCAGTGAGCGGCCCAACCACTCGATCAATATCTCCCGCACCAATTGTAAGCAATACGCCTGTTTGCTGTTCTCGCAACAACGTAAGTAATTCGTGAGGCTGAACGACAATAACGTTTGCTATAGAACAGAGCTCTGCTAACCACTCGCTATTTACACCCGGAATTGGCAACTCCCTTGCTGGATATATGGGCAATAAAAAAAGCCTGTCTAATTTTGAAAGTGCTTGTGCGAATTCTGGACCAAAGTCTTGTGTACGAGAAAATAAATGGGGTTGAAATATTCCGGTAATTTGCTTTTGCGGATATATGGCGCGCACCGAAGCAATCAATGCATTGATTTCAGTTGGGTGATGCGCATAGTCGTCGATGTAAATCAACTCAGGAGTACGAAGGTGATACTCAAATCTACGTTTGACTCCTTTAAATCCCTTAAGTGCAGGCTTGAGTTTTTCAATATCAAAACCTAAACAATGTAAGAGCGCAATACACCCTAGGGCATTTTCAGCATTGTGTATCCCTGGTAAGCCCAAGGCAATTCCCATCATAATATGGTCGTTTATCCGTAAATCTGCCAACTGAAATCCGTTTTCGTAACGCAAATTGATGAAACTATAATCTGCAGTATTTGATTCAATTGCATACGTCTTTTTAACCGCCAAACTTTCTAGGCCAAGACCCTCTTTTTGAATGCAAAATCCTTTTGGATCGATGCGCATTGTAAACTGACGGAACCCTTGAACAAATGCTTCTTCACTTCCATAAATATCCAAATGATCTGGATCAATAGCCGTCACAATAGCAGCAAAAGGTGAAAGTTGTAAAAAACTGCGGTCAAATTCATCGGCTTCTATAACGGCAAATGGACTACTCGGATGTAGAACCAAATTAGAGGCGAAATTAGTAGCAATACCCCCCAAAAATGCAGTACAACCCTCATTTGACTCAGTCAGAAGATGCGCTAGAAGTGAACTTGTAGTAGTTTTACCATGCGTTCCTGCTACACACAATCCTTGATAGGTTTGCGTGAGCGCTCCTAATACTTCAGCACGTTTAAGAATCGTAAAAGTGCTTCTCCGAAAAAAAGCCAACTCTCCCAACTCTTTGATTGCCGGTGTATAAACGACTAAAGTATGAGTTGGGTCCTGAAATTCACTCGGCAACGCTTCACCTAAATCAACATAGTGTATATCTATTCCCTCAGCATTCAATTCCTTAGTAAGAGCGGTTTCAACCCTATCGTAACCTGCCACCCTCTTACCACGAAAGTGAAAGTAACGTGCCAAAGCACTCATTCCAATGCCGCCAATACCGACAAAATAGACTCGATCAAAGTTGGCCAATTGCTTCATATCATTGCGACTTTCTGACATACATCAACAATATCTCTTGTTGCATTTGGTAAAGCCATAGCCTTAAGTGACATGGCAAGCTCCTTTTGCTTGGTGATGTCTTTAAGAAGCTTTAATGCTAACGGAATTAATTCGCTATCCGCATTTTCATCCTTAACAAGTAAAGCTGCACCATGATTGACGAGAGCAAGTGCATTTTTAGTCTGATGATCTTCAGCTACATTTGGTGAGGGGACTAAAATTGCAGGTTTTGAAACCAAAGCCAACTCACTTACGGAAAGCGCGCCTGCTCTTGAGATAATAACGGTAGCCAGCGAATAGGCAAGATCCATTCGTTGGATAAATGGGAAAACCCTGATTTGAGAAGGCAAACTATTTTGAAAACCCAATAACTCTTGCTGATAAGATTTTCCACATTGCCACAAGACTTGTACTCCGGAATTGCTCAAGTCTGAAATCGCTGAGCGCATGGCATGGTTTAAGGTTCTTGCGCCCAAACTTCCACCCATTATCAATAGCGTAGGTTTTGTTGCATCAAGTTCGAAAAAAATGGCTGCTTCTTGTTTGCTTGCCTCTAAATCCTGAAGTATTTCTGCTCGAACAGGATTACCTGTAAGTTGTATTTTACTCGCTTCAAAAAAAACATTCATGGATGGATACGCCACACAAATAGCCTTTGCTTTGCGTGCTAAAATTTGATTGGTCTTTCCAGGGTAAGAATTTTGCTCTTGTAAGATGGTTGGTATACCTAAAAGCTGTGCCATCTGTAAAGTGGGACCACTGGCGTAACCCCCTACCCCAATCACCACTTCCGGTTTGAAACGCCGAATAACCGTGAATGCCTTTAGTAAACTTTGTATAAGTTTAAATGGTAGCCAGAGATTTTGAAGTGTTATTCTACGTTGAAAGCCCGCGATTGGCAATCCTACGATAGAGAAACCTGCCTGCGGGACTTTTTCCATCTCCATTTTTCCATTTGCCCCAATAAATAATATATCTGCATCAGGATTGCGCCGTTTTATTTCATGGGCAATTGCCAAAGCTGGAAATATATGTCCACCTGTACCGCCGCCGGATATAATGACTCTATTCAATTTCATTTTGTTCTAGGCTAGCAAATTGTTGATCTTGTTCATTTTTAGATAATTCTTTTGCAAATGACTGTACAATTCCAATAGACACGCATGCCATAACTAGAGCTGAGCCACCCATTGCTAAAAAAGGCATATTCTGACCTGTGACAGGAAATACTCCTGTACACACTAACATGTTTACACTGGCCTGGGTAAGTAAATGAATACCAATACCTAATGCAACATAACTTTGGAATAAATCAGGGGTTTTGAGTGCCAATCTGATCATTCGAAAAAGCAGAATTAGATAAAGTAATATCAAAACAAAGGATGAAACCAAACCAAATTCCTCAACAAATGTGGCGTAATAAAAATCTGCATAGGCTTCTGGTAAAAATTCTTTGAGCTTACCATCACCTACACCTTGTCCGAATACCGCCCCGACTGATATGGCCAACTTCGCATTATTGGCTTGCTGATTAGCTTGTAAACTTTCAATGCTCTGGTCTTTTGCATCAACTCGGTTATTGATGCGATTCATCCATGTATCGTAGCGCGGTAGAATCTTTGCTTGTGGAATAGCTAGGTGTAATCCAACAATAAGTAAGACTAAGGCGAGTCCGACCCCAGCCATAGTAATTAATTTAAGCATAGGTACTCGACCAATAAATAATAAAATCATACTCAGCATAAAAACCATAGCTGATGTTGAAAAATTATCCTTTAAAATCAATAGACAAATAGCTCCTATTGGCAAGAGTAAAGGAAAAATACCTTCGCGCCAATTATCCAGCTTTTGCTGCTTTTTCACCAACAACTTACTGAGATATAAGAGCAATGCAAGTTTGGCAAAATCTGAGGACTGAAATGTTAGATTGACGAATGGAATGCGAATCCAGCGACCTGCTCCATTGACTTGAGCGCCAAAAAACCAAGTAAAAATAAGAAGGGCTAATCCAACATAGTAAGCAAATTTTGCCAACTGACTTATATATTTTGCCGGTACTCGGTGAATGGCATACATCGCTCCAAAACCAAGCACCACATAAACCAAATGTTTAAACAAATAAATAAAAGGTGAGCCCCCTTCAATCTTTACAAGAATGGGTACAAAACTATACACCGTGACCAAGGAAAAGGCCATCATTAACAGCGTAATGATCCAAATAACCGGGTCGCCTTTAAGATATGATAGGTAGGATTTCATCAATTAAATTATAACATGCGTACTGCCTGCTTGAATTGTTGACCACGATCTTCGTAGCTAGTAAATAAATCAAAGCTTGCACATGCAGGAGAAAGTAGGACAGTCTCGTCTTTTGCTGCTAATTGATATGCATAGGAAACGGCCTCATTTGCTGACTTTGCTTCAACAATAGTTGCAACCTTATCCTTGAATGCAGCTATGATCTTTTCGTTGTCAATTCCTAAACACACAATCGCCTTTACTTTGTCTGTAACCAAATCGTATAGTTCCGTATAGTCGTTTCCTTTATCTACACCCCCTACAATCCAAACGGTAGGCTGCTCCATTGACTCTAATGCAAACCAAGCAGCGTTGATGTTGGTCGCTTTTGAATCATTGATGAACTCAATGCCATTTACCTTGGCGACAAACTCCATTCGGTGCTCGACATTGACAAAATCTTGTAAGCTCTCTCGCACAATATCAGTGCGGATTTCAACTAATCTTGCTGCAATCCCAGCTGCAAGAGCATTTTGAGTGTTGTGCTTTCCTTTTAAAGCTAATTCGTGAATAGACATGGTGAGTAGTTGTTTGTTTATATTGATGTATAGTTGTTGCTGATCTGCGTAAGCCCCTTCTTGCTGTAATTGATGCATAGAAAAAGGGTAAAGTTTAGCATGGTGTTGAAACCCTGCCATTTGTTTGGCGATGAGGGGGTCATCGGCATTGAAGATGAAATTATCTGACTTCCCTTGATTCTGAAGTATTCGAAATTTCGCGTCGATATAATTTTGCATTTCATAATTATATCGATCGAGATGATCCGGGGAGATATTGGTCAGTATGGCTATATCGGCCTTAAAATCATACATGTCATCGAGCTGAAATGAACTCAGCTCAAGTACATAGATATCAAATGATTTAGTGGCAACTTGTTTAGCAAAACTTTGTCCTATGTTCCCTGCTAAACCGACATTGAACCCCGCTTTTTTAAGGATGTGATAGCACCACATCGTGGTGGTGGTTTTACCATTACTTCCAGTGATGCAAATATGCTTTGCATTTGAATAGTAACCCGCAAATTCAATTTCAGATACCACCTGGATTTCTTTCTCACGAATAGCCTTCATGAGTTCAGTTTTTTCAGGAATACCTGGAGATTTAATGATCAAGTCGGCATTCAAGATTGTTGCCATGGTATGCTGGGCAGACTCAAATGCGATATCATGGCTTTGTAATTCTTTCTGATAAGGTAATTTGATTGGTGAAGCGTCTGAAACAAATACACGCCAACCCTTCGCTTTTGCCAAAATAGCTGCGCCCACACCGGATTCACCAGCGCCTAAAATAACGAGCAAGCGATTTTGGGCTTTCATTTTATCTAAGTTTGAGTGTTACGATGGTAATGACAGCCAAAAGGACAGCAACAATCCAAAAACGTGCTACAATTTTCGCTTCGTGAATTCCTTGTTTCTGGTAATGATGGTGTAATGGCGCCATTAAAAAGATCCGACGACCCTCACCATACCGCCGTTTGGTGAATTTAAAATACCCCACCTGAAGCATGACAGAAACGTTTTCTATTAAGAAAATACCACATAAGACAGGAATGAGTAGTTCTTTTCGGATCGCAATGGCAAAAACTGCAATAATACCACCTAGCGCAAGACTGCCAGTATCACCCATAAAGACTTGGGCCGGAAAAGCATTGTACCATAAAAATCCTACGCAGGCACCCACAAAAGCTGCGATAAATATCACAAGTTCTTCTGCCTCTGGAATGTACATGACGTTGAGGTAATCAGCAAATTTGGCATGTGAACTTACGTATGCTAAAACAGCCAATGCCAAACCAACAATAGCTGATGTACCTGTGGCCAGACCATCTAATCCATCTGTCATATTTGCACCATTAGATACAGCAATGACAATGAAAATGACAATTGGAATGAATATCAACCAGCCATAAGACTTATTCGTATCGCCTATCAGCCAATTGTAATTAAATTCGTTTCCTTTGAAAAATGGAATAGTAGTGGTCATGTCGTCGGTACGGATCCACTTATAATTCTCACCAGCATTTTGAGCATGTTCGTGTGTCACAAAACGCTCTTCGGCTTGCAATTTGTAGTCGGCAGAAACTCTTTTGTGTACTACGACGTCATCAGAAAAATAGAGGATGCCACCAACAATAAGACCAACTCCAATTTGACCAATAACCTTTGATGTGCCTTTTAATCCTTCTTTATTTTTCTTAAATACTTTGATGTAATCATCTAAAAATCCAATTAAGCCCAACCAAACCGTAGCAATCAGCATGGTGATGACGTATACATTCTGCAACTTGGCAAAGAGTAAGGTAGGAACGAGAATGGCAGCTAAAATAATAAGCCCACCCATTGTTGGTGTACCTGATTTTTCTAGCTGACCTGCGAGCCCCAAATCCCTTACGGTCTCTCCGATTTGCTGCAAGCGCAGTCTTGCAATAATGCGCTTGCCAATTACAACTGATACAAGCAAGGAAGTAATGAGCGCTAATGATGCTCGAAAGGAGATAAATTGAAACAATCCCGCTCCAGGAATATTCATTTCATCTAGCCAGGAAAACAAATAATACAGCATTTTATTTATCGAGTTGGTTAATAAGTTCTTTGGTAATCGCTACATCGTCAAAAGGTGTTCGTACACCATGAATTTCTTGATAGGTCTCGTGTCCCTTTCCTGCAATGAGCAGGATGTCACCAGGATGCGCAAGCATTAAAGCGGTTTTTATAGCCTGCTTTCGATCCAACACCGTCAGTGTACGCCCAGCTGCTGCTGCGTCCAAGCCAGCTTCCATTTCAGCAATTATTTGCTGTGGATCTTCTGTTCGGGGATTGTCTGATGTCAATACAACCTGCTGACTAAATGCAGCCGCAATTGCAGCCATTTGTGGTCTTTTTGCTTTATCTCGATCACCGCCACAACCTACTACAGTTATTAATTTATTCTTTTGCTGAAATGCAGACATAGTTCTCAAGACATTCTCTAAAGCATCAGGAGTATGCGCATAATCTATAATAGCTGTGATGCCTTTTGGACTTCTGAGATGTTCAAATCGGCCCGCCACATGAGTGAGTTGACTTAAGACACGTAAAACCTCCATTCGTTCCTGGCCCAGACCAATTGCCAATCCATAAACGAGTAGTAAATTAGATGCATTAAATGCGCCAACCAACCGAGTGTGAACCTCTTGACCATTGATTTGTAAAACCAACCCTCCCAGGCTATTTTCTATAATCTTGCCTTTGAAATCTGCCGGTGTCCTAAGCCCAAAAGTCTGGCGTTTTGCGCTCGTATTTTGTAGCATTACTAAACCGTTTTTATCATCGGCATTGACGAGTGCAAATGCGCTTTGAGGCAGCAAATCGAAGAATGTTTTTTTAACGCGCAGGTAAGCTGAAAAAGTATGATGGTAATCTAAATGATCGTGTGTAATATTGGTGAAACCCGCTGCTGCAAAATGCAAACCACCTATTCGTCCTTGATCTATCGCATGGGAACTGACTTCCATAAAACAATACTGGCACCCAGCATTGACCATCTCGCGCAACATAGCGTTTAATGCTACTGGATCTGGTGTGGTATGGGTTGCAGCGGTTGCTTGCATTCCAATTTTGTTCACTACTGTAGAGATCAAGCCTACATAAAATCCTAATTGACTAAAAAGGTCATGTAATAATGTTGCTGTTGTTGTTTTACCATTGGTCCCAGTTATCCCTACCAAAGTAAGTTCTTTGGATGGGTGACCATAAAAAGCACAAGCTAGATGCGCAAGAGCCATTTTGGTATTTTCAACCAAAATAATTGTCGCATCAAATGGTAACTCAATCTCCCTCTCAGCTACAAATAAACGGCAGCCTTTAGCATATGCTTGCTGCACATACGCGTGACCATCAGTTTGGGTCCCCACCATGCAGCAGAACAAAGTACCCGTTTCTGCTTTACGAGAATCAAAGACAATTGCCGTAGGCGTGATTGTCTGATCACCTTGTAGAAGTGAATACTGAAGACCTGTGAATAACTGCAATAGTGAATTCATTATTAATGTAATTTGATTTCGATCAATTGTCCCTTAACCAATGGTTCACCGGGTAAAATCGATTGGCTATAAACCTGACCTCTACCTGTGAGTTGCACAACTAAACCACGTGATTCTAAGAGATAAACAGCATCTTTTGCACTCATTCCACTCACCTGAGGAACTTTATTTTCAAGAATCCTTTTATGCTGGATTTGTAAGCGCTGGTTTGTTGTATCTCCGTATACCCATTCACTTTCTGAATTAAGCTGATACCTCACATTGAGCTGTTTAAGGACAGCAGTAAGATCTTTTTTGCTACCACTTTTGATGAACGGAATATCCGTTGCTAGTGGATTACGTGGATCGTTAATTGCGCGATGATATTGAAGGGAGGAGGCATAAATTTTGTTGGCAATTTCTGCAAAAACAGTTCCGGAAACTGCAGCGCCGTAATAAGCACGAACAGGTCTAGAGATGACAACAATACAAGAGTAAATAGGGTTCTTTGATGGAAAATAACCCACAAAAGATGCTTGGTAGGCCTTAGCCTCCGTATTATTTCGGTAACCATCATCGCCACGCAGTACGGCTGTTCCGGTTTTACCTGCTATACTGAATAGTGAACTTTTTAGTCCTTTACCCGTACCACGGGTCATGACCCCTTCGAGGCATCTTTGTAAAATCTTCAAAGTATGAGTAGAGCAAATCTCAGGATTGAGTACAACAGGTTTAAAGGTTTTAATGACTTGGCCGTGTCTTTTTATCTTTTCTACAAATAATGGCCGAACTAATTTTCCGTTGTTAGCAACAGCATTGTAGAAAGCTAAAGTTTGTAACGGTGTTTGCATGACCTCGTAACCAACAGCTTGCCACGGCAATGATAGTGCTGACCAATTTGAATCTCCTGGCTTTGTGACTTTTGGTACAGGCTCCCCTTTTAGATCAATTCCCAATTTGTCCGTTAGACCAAATTGCTTTAAGCGTTCAATAAAGACCTCTGGATCATTGCGATAACTCCTATTGATAAGCTGTAAAATGACATTCGAAGATTTTTCAAATGCCTGTTGAATGGAAATAACACCATACCCCATTCCATGATTAGAATCAGACATTCCATCACGGCCTACCGTATAACGACCCGTTGCGTTGACCTTATCGGTAATTTTAAAGCGTTCATCCTCAAGACCAGCCATTAAGGAAGCTAACTTGAAAGTGGAGCCCGGAACCTCAAGGTGACCAATGGCATAATTGAAATTTTCAGCATATTTTCCTTTACTGACTTTAGTAAGGTTGGCAATAGCACGCACATAGCCTGTCTTAACTTCCATCAAGATGACACTACCGTGCTCAGCCCCCATGTAAATCATTTGTTTTTCGAGCTCGGAGTGTGCTACTTCCTGAATTTCTTTATCTATAGTTGAAACCACATCAGCTCCTTCAACAGCATCCTTAATTATTTTTCCAGTCCGTTTCCAACCAGAAGAAATTCGCTGTTCAATCTCTTTGCCTTTTTCTCCTTTGAGGTAGTCGTAATAGGCTCCTTCAATTCCAACACGAAGCGTGTCGTTGTCGTTTATTTTATAATAACCTAAAGTCCTGTTTAATAAATTACCGAATGGTTTTTTGCGCAAAATCACCTCTATGTTATCAATGATTCCGCCCTTCATTTGTCCTAGTTCAAAGATGGGCAACTGTTTAATTTTCTTGCGTTCAGAATTGGTTACTTTTCTTCGGATTAGTAAAAATCTATTATTATTGGCTCTAGCTTTGCGAATTTTTTGTTCGTAAGCTCTGGCTGATTGCTCTGGATACATCTTGTGCAAGCCCTCGCAAAGTCCGCTGACGTGCTCATCAAAAACGGCAGAATCGACTACCGTTGGATCCATGTATATATCGTAGAATGTAATACTAGTAACAAGAGGAACATCATGACGATCCAGAATTTGACCCATTCGAGGTATGCGATCTGCAACGCGCGTAGGCAATTCGCCATCTTTAGTCGTATTCGCCACACCAGGACCGTTAAATTGGAGGTCAATTGTAGAGTAGAGAACCAGCACCATGATACCTACAAACCCGAAATAAACCAGGTAGGCTCTATAATACAGATGTTTTCTATCCTTACTCATTAATGCGTTCTTTGATTCGAATAACTTTTGTTGCGTTCTTAGTTTCTTTAAGTTGGCGACCAGACAAGCGTTCTGCCATCTTAAATCGACGTGTAACTAATTCTAGTCTGGCTTTTGCTTCAATGAACTCTGCAGAGTGCTGATCTAGATTACGCTGAGTTGTATCTGTGTCTTTGGTGAGTTGTTTACCATAGTAGCCCTTGGAAATCAAGAGTATGAGTAAAAACATGATGAAAAAAATGTAACTCAGATTATCAAGCACAAAAGATTTGGTAAGAAATTCACCATTTAAAATTTGGGTAAATGCCTTTGTCTTCCCCCCCTTTCGAGTAGTTTTATTTGATGTAGTCGATTTAGCCATTTCTTTCTGCAATTCTGAGTTTAGCACTACGCGCTCTTGAATTCAGAGCACATTCATTTTCATCTGCAACAATAGGATGGCGGTTTACTTCTGTAAGTGGTTTTTGAACATTGCCAAAAAAGTCTTTTTCTATATCACCCGAAAAACTCCCCCTTTTCATAAAATTCTTTACCAAACGATCTTCTAATGAATGATAGGACATTACTACCAGACGCCCACCTGGCTTGAGTACTTGAGTACTTTGTTCAAGAAAATCTTTTAACACTTGCAATTCTTGATTAACCTCAATACGGAAAGCCTGGAACACTTGCGCGTAGAATTTATGATCCTTGAATTTTGGAGCGAAACGCTCAAGTGCTTTGATTAAGTCGAAAGTGGTTAGAATTGGGGCATTATCTCGTTGGCGAACCAAAGCAGCTGCCAAGGCTCTAGAGTTACGCAATTCTCCATATTCATAGAGTATTGCTGCCAGTTTTTGCTCATCAGCACTTGCTATGAGTTCAGCTGCAGACTGACCTCCATTGCGATTCATACGCATGTCTAGCGGCGCATCTTCACGGATTGAAAAGCCGCGCTGAGCAGTGTCAAATTGATGAGATGAAACTCCGAGATCTGCGATAATGCCATCCACACTTGGCATTCCAAGCGCACGCAAGTGATTTCTTAAAAAAGCAAAGTTCGCCGGGACAAAATGAAAATTAGGTGCGACCCATGTGTTATTACGTGCATCAGGATCTTGATCGAATACGACGAGGTGACCTTCTGGCGCTAAGCGCTCAAAAATGGCTCTAGCATGACCACCACCACCAAAAGTAACATCCACATAGGTTCCGTCTGACTTGATATTCAAGCCATCCAAACAGGGTTGCAACATAACTGGAATGTGGTAGTCTGTGTTAATTTTCATTGTCTAAATCACCCATTACTTCATCCGCTAAATCAGCGAAATCCGCCATGTTGCCTTCGATCATTTCGAAGTACTTAGACTTATCCCAGATTTCAATGCGGTCATTGTAGGCAATTAACATTACCTCAGCAACCAGCCCAACCCGCTCCATTAAAGCAGAAGGCACCAAAATGCGACCAGCATTGTCAAGGGCTACTTGCTTAGCACCTTGATGAAACAATCGGTAAAACATTCGGTTTTTAGGCTTAAATAAGTTCATTTTAGAAAGCTTCTGACTGATGCGTTCCCATTCTGGAAGTGGGAAAAGCGTCAAGCAGTCCTCAAAACCCTTATTTAACATGAAATCACGCTGGGATACAGCAGGCAATTGCTTGCGCAAACCGGAAGGAAAGAGGAAGCGCCCCTTTTCATCCATTTTGACCTCAAATTCACCTACTAGTCCTGACATAGCGTTTATAATGGGTAAAATTAGTGGATAATTACCACTTTTTACCACAGCTCTTTTGTATTGTTGATAACTTCTAACGTATAAGAGTAATAAAGGTTACATATTAACAATTATTAAAAGCAATATTTCCTTATTTAATAAAGGATTAAAGACAATATGTGGGAATTTGTGGGAGTTTTTTCAACAATTTGTTAATATCCGATTTTTCACTTGTCTTTCTCGATGGGATTTACACTAAATTTGCATATGCAAAACAAACAACTCAGCTACCTCCTCATCCCTCTTCTGGCCTGTATTTGGGGTAGCTCATTTATCTTGATGAAGCGAGGCATGTTCGACGCAAATCAAGTGATCATATTTAGCGCTGAGCAAGTTGCGAGCATCCGGATCAGTTTGGCAGGGGGAGTTTTCATCCCATTTTTCCCCGCCTTGGTTCGAAAACTCATTCAAAAAAAAGATCTGTTATATTTCTCTGTTGTTGGATTGTGCGGTAACCTTATTCCAGCATTTCTTTTTACCTATGCTGAACAAACATTAGACTCTGGTATTGCGGGCATCATGAATAGCTTCACTCCTATTTTCACTATACTTGTTGGGGTCATGCTTTTTGGAACCAGGATCACCAAATACCAACTATTTGGCACACTAATAGGCTTCGCTGGAATCTCTTGGCTTATCATGCTTAGCAGTCCCGTGAAGAGTGGATTTCAACTCACGCCCGCTCTAGCAATATTATTTGCGACTCTGCTCTATGGAGTAAGTCTCAATACCATCAAGCACAAACTTTCTTTATACAACCCCTTTGAAATTGCTACCGGTGGATTTAGCATAGCCTTTTTACCCGCACTCTTTTTCTTCTTCTTTTTTGATACGACTCGTGTTTTCAACCAAAATCCTCAAGCTACTCAGAGCTTCACTTACATCCTAATCCTCGGACTTGTAGGCACTGCTTTTGCCGTCATTTTATTTAACCGAATCATTGCCCAAACAACAGCAATTGCAGCTAGTACAGTCACCTATTTCATCCCTATTATCGCTGTTGCAATCGGCATTTACAATGGTGAAAGATTCGCGTGGCAACAGCTCATCGCGATGCTGGTCATCATAACAGGTGTGGTAATCGTGAATGTAAATTGGGCAAAAAGCAACAAAAAAGATCAAATTGCGTAAGAAAACGCAAGCAAATTTTTGGTGTACACGCAGAAAACACTATATTTGCACTCCAATTTTGGATTATTTAACAATTAAATAAAGCTATATGTACGCAATTGTAGAGATAGCAGGGCAGCAATTTAAAGTGCAAAAAGACCAAAAGGTTTTTGTACATCGTCTCGATGCCGAAGCAGGTCAGAAATTAGATTTCGATCGTGTTTTATTAATCGAAGACGCTGGCAAAGTTACCCTTGGCGCCCCAGCTATAGAAGGTGCTAAAGTCACCGCAGAAGTTCTTGACCATGTGAAAGGCGATAAAGTCATCATTTTCAAGAAAAAAAGACGTAAAGGTTACCGAGTTAAAAACGGTCACCGTCAGCAATTTACTGCAATCACTATCAAAAGTATCAAAGCATAACTTCCTATTAGGAACTAAATAGAAGAAACCATGGCACACAAGAAAGGAGTCGGTAGTTCGAAAAACGGTCGCGAATCGCATAGCAAACGCTTAGGTGTTAAAATCTTTGGTGGTCAGGCTGCCATTGCTGGTAACATTATCGTTCGTCAACGTGGGACGCAACATCATCCAGGTAACAACGTAGGTATTGGTAAAGACCACACCTTGTTTGCACTTACAGATGGTCTTGTCGAATTCCGCAAAAAGAAAGACAATCGTTCATTTGTATCTGTTGTTCCCTTCGAGGCAACTCAAGCATAATACAACGAACCAATTTTAAAAAGCTCCCTTATTGGGAGCTTTTTTTTTATCTCTACTTTTCAATTCTTCAACTGCTTGATAAAGAAAACTGACCTTGTAATTTCAAAGCATAGCATCACCATATATTGCTTATTTTTGACACGACAATACACCATATGAAAAATTCACTGTTCGCGCTTTTATCAAGTTCCTTACTTATCTTGAGTTTTCCATACACTGGTAGTTTTACACCTTTTATTTTTATTGGACTATTTCCTCTTTTATTATTGCGACAGGAATTGATAAGGTCCGAAAAGAAGCCCTGGATGTATGCTATTTGGTACTATATTGTCTTTTTAATATGGAACATCGGTACCACATGGTGGGTAGCAAATGCATCTCTTAGTGGAGGAATTTTTGCATTTACTATTAATGCGCTACTTATGACCATTGTATTTGGATTTTGGAGCATCCTTGATCGCAAAATGAATACACGCTATTCATTTTTTATGCTAATTCCAATATGGATTTTATTTGAATTTAGCCATCAGCGCTGGGATCTTTCTTGGCCATGGCTTACATTTGGGAACTATTTTTCTGTCCGAACAGGTTGGGTTCAATGGTACGAATGGACAGGTACGCTTGGAGGCAGTGCCTGGATTCTTTTGGTTAATCTTTTGATATACCGCTTATATAATGTGTACAGGGTTGTAGCCAAAAGAAATCAATATATAATTACTATTCTAAGCATTTTAATTGTACCAATTGTAGTGAGTCAAATTCTTCAAGTTTTGGCCATTCCAACCCTACAACCCAAACCACTCAATGCGGTAGTGGTTCAACCCAATATAGACCCATACGAAGAAAAATTTGCTGTAAGTGCTACCAACGAAGGATTTGTAGATTCAATTCTTTCATTAGCCAACACCTGTATCACTCCTCAAACTGATTTGGTACTTGCCCCTGAAACTGCTTTACCTTTGTCATTCCTCGAAGATCGTTTTGAAACATTTACGTTTAGTCAAAATTTACTCCAACAAGTTCAAAAATGGCCAAAAGCAAACTTACTCATTGGAGCCTCAACTGTAAAGCTCTTTAACCAAAAGAAATCTGTAGCTAGTACACCAATTCCAGGTGAACAGCGTTGGTACGAGAGTTATAATTCAACCTTATTACTTACTAAATCTAATCCACCGCAGTTTGTACATAAATCTAAATTAGTACCTGGCGTTGAATTGATCCCCTTTTCTAAATACCTCCCCTTTCTGTCTTCCATTGCCATAGAAAATGGCGGTACATCCGGAACATTAGGTATCGAGGATGAACCGATGATAATGACACTTTCTCAAAGGGATAATGACCCATCGAAACATAGCCATATAGAAGCTAATAAAGTAGTTATTGCACCTATTATTTGCTATGAATCCATCTATGGTGATTTTGTACGAAAACAAGTTCAGAAAGGAGCACAAATTTTATGTATTGTGACCAACGACGGCTGGTGGGGAGATACACCCGGATATAAACAGCATTTCTCATTTGCGCGTTTACGTGCTATAGAGACCCGCAGATGGGTTTTACGCAGTGCCAACACAGGGACAAGTGGCAGCATCGATCCAAGTGGGAAAATCATTCAGAAAACACCCTATTGGACCAAAACAGCTTTTACACAAACCGTCCAATTGCGCTCAGATAAAACTTTTTACGCAACATATGGAGATTGGGTTGCAGGGCTTTCTGTTTCTTGGGTATTCATCAGCTTTAGTATTTTTCTCCAGCATCTTAGTAAAAAAACCCGTAAATTGCAGCAATGAGAATTTCGATCCTCCTTGTTATCTTGATAGTTCATTTTTACTCAAATGCACAAGTCAACTTTTCTAGTTCTTCACTTCCAATAGTTGTAATTGACACATACGGTGTCAATATACCTGATGAACCAAAAATTGATGGATTAATGGGTATTATCAATAATGGGCCAGGGCAAATCAATCAAGTTACTGATGCTTTTAATGAATTTTATGGTCAAATTGCCATTGAAAAAAGAGGGTCATCCTCTAATAGTTTTCCTCAGAAATCATATGGCTTAGAAACTCGAGGTCCGGATTCTGTCAATTACAACGTGTCCCTTTTTAATTGGCCTTCAGACAACGATTGGATTTTATATGCACCCTACACAGACAAAGCGCTTATGCGCAACGTACTGACCTATAAACTTGGAAATGAACTCGGGCGTTGGGCTCCTCGCACCCAATTTTGCGAAGTTGTGCTCAATGGTAATTACATTGGAGTTTATGTACTCATGGAGCGCATCAAAACAAATCCTGGTAGAGTTCAAATTAATCCTCTACATTACGAAGATACACTCGATAATCACCTTACGGGTGGCTATATCTTGAAAGTAGATAAAACCACTTCTGGTGGTATTATTGCCTGGACTTCCCCCTACCCATGCCAAACACCAGGAACAGGGCCTATTCGATTTCAACTCCACGACCCAGAAATAGATACGATACACCCTCTTCAAAAAGCTTATATCCAAGATTATATCACTGATTGGGAAGTTGCTTTAAAAAGCAACAACTTTACAGATCCAAATACTGGGTATAAGCCTTATATAGATGTTGGTTCGTTTATTGATTTCTTCCTAATCAATGAACTCTCAAAAAATGTTGACGGCTACAGAATATCCACTTTTCTACACAAGCAGCGATTTAGTGAAGGAGGCAAATTAGTAGCCGGCCCACTATGGGATTTCAATATCGCTTGGGGAAATGCAAACTATTGTCAAGGTGGTAGTACCGCAGGCTGGGAAATCAATTTCAATAGTGTTTGTGGTGGAGGTGGTGAATTGCAGAATCCTTTTTGGTGGAACCGCATGCTTCAAGATCCATTATTTGCCAACGAAGTCAATTGCCGCTGGACCACCTTGCGTCAATCAACACTCCATAATGATACACTTATACATTACATAGACTCTTTGGCACTGCAACTTGCTGAACCAGCATCTCGTCATTATCAAAAATGGCCAATTTTAGGGAACTATGTTTGGCCCAATAATTTTATTGGTCAAACCTTTCAAGAAGAAATCAATTATCTCAAATCATGGATAATACAGCGTACGGCTTGGATGGATGCAAACATGTTCGGAACTTGTAATGCAAACCAACAAGAGTTTTCGCCCTACCCAATTACAATTCAACCTAACCCAACCACGGGAGCATTTCAATTAACAGGACTGCCAAATGAAGGACAAATTTTTATTCTTGATTTATCTGGAAAAATAATCATGGAGCAAAAATATTCATCACCAAGCAATTTGATCAATATTGAAGAATTGAAACGCGGCATTTACTTTATTTCAGTACCAAACTTCGGCATCTATGAAAAAATTATCAAAGAATAGCATCGCTCCTTTTACCCTCATTCTATTGTTAAGTATAGGTGTTTTTTCTTGCGTGAAGAAAAATCCAGGCCCGGGTGGCACTTCTGCAATCACCGGGAAAATTATTGGGCAAGAATTCAAGCCAGGAGAGCAAGAAATACAGCAAATAACCTTTACCGGGGGCAACCAACTCGAGCATGGAGACTACTTCTTGCTCAACAAACTCACTGGGCTCAACGACAACTACTACATCTATTTTAAAAACCCAAACTGGGTATCGCCTGCAGATCCTGGCCTACAAGGTAGAATTGGCATAGAAGTCCTTTTTAACTACAGTGATTCCAACATAGACATTGCGCAAGCGGTAAAAAATAAATTGAATACACTGAGCTCCTCGGCCGTTACTTATGCGTTGTATCAAGATATACTTACCATAACATGGGGCCAGATTGGCCCAGTATCTGACCCGGATAACGGCAGTACCAATTTTGCTATTGATATCGTTAATCAAGGTAAAGCAAATTATATCAGTCCACTTATTCAAAATATGGTTGAGCAGCGTGTCTATTTGTGCTACGGAGACGACAAATTCCCGAGTGAAGATGTCAGAACAAATCAATACGGAGAATTCCAGTTTAAGAACCTTCAAACGGGCAGCTACAAGGTTTATGTCCTTAGCGAAGTCCCATTTTTACCCTATGACAACTTCGAAGAAAAAAGCCAGATTGTACAAATCACCCAAAAAGAAAGTATCCTTGATATTGGCGCACTTCAAATGATTTATTAATGAAGAAATTCGTATTTCCGCTTCTCTTACTTAGTCATCTTTCTTTCGCACAGACTGGCTTATGGCTTGATGCTGGGCTATCTAAAAAATGGAATAAATCGCTGAAATCTTCGATAGAACTGGGTTATAGGCAAAACCTTGGAAAAGGTTTTGACCGCATTTATGCTGATTTTGGACAGGCTGTGAAACTCATAGATGGCTTAAAAATAAGTGCTGCATATCGTTTGGTACTCAACGAAAAAGGCGATCAATTGATATTAACTGAACAGCAACTTTCCAATCGATTCCAGCTTGGTATTGACTTTGATATTTTAGATGCTTTTGATATTGGCTCTAAACGATTGCAACTTTCTCTCAATTCTACTCAACAATGGGGCTTAGAAGCTCAAAAAAGAACTAACAGTATTTGGCGAAATAAAATCACCTTTGGATATGACATTAAGCATTTCCCAATCACCCCATTTGTTAGTGCTGAACACTTCTACAGATGGAATGCAAATGTAACTTACACAGCAACGGATGTAATCATCACTGGTGAGACGGTACAATGGCGCTATTTTATTGGTGCATCTTTTGAATTACCCAAACAACATTCCTTAAAAATACAGTTTGGGCTAAGAGATAGAGCATCAGGTGTCCAAGCCATTATGCGTGCTTCTTATCAATACAATTTCAAATAATAAGCACCAATAAATCAAAATAATAAAAAAGGGAGAGTCCGAAAACTCCCCCCTTTCCATCAATCAACATTTTGAATAAGTTAAAAACCAGGATTCTGTTGTAAATTCGGGTTCAATACAATATCTGAAGTTGGAATAGGATATAACTCATATTTTGCTTCTACTCCTGCACCGACATCTACACCGCCTTTAAAAGGCCATACATAAAAAGGGCTTGTGAAAAGATCAAAACGTATGAGGTCGGTACGACGCGTACATTCCCAGTTCAATTCACGTGCACGTTCGTCAATGAAATCATTTAATACAAGTGAAGTATAATTATGATTGAATTCCCGTATGCACGTTCACGAATATAATTCATGTATGTAAGTGCAGTTGCCTCATCACCAGTTCTGTATTTAGCCTCTGCATACATCAAGAATACGTCAGCCAAGCGGAACATTGGGAAATCAACGTCAACATGTGCTGAGGTGGCATTATTAGAACCATTCAAACCGTCTTTCGTTTTGTTCTTGTATTTTGGATTTGGATAACCTTGAGTAAAGGTACTCATTGATGTAATATCCATTTGCTGTCCAGCGGTGTAGAACATCCAACGGGAATCCTCTGTGGAATCTGCAAATTTTTCAATAAACGGTTTTGTAGCACGGTTACCCGCCCATTTGCCATTTACACCATAGTCAGCAGCTACCATTGATCCACCCAAAGTTGAACAAATCATAAAAGTTGTACCACCCCAAGTTTGGGCATATAATCCATCATATACTATTGGAAAGATAATCTCAGGAGAAGTATGGTTGTCTGCCAAGAATAAATCTTGATATACATCATCTAACTGGAAGTTATTTGTATTGATGATTTTTTCACAATAAGTTGCACAATCACTATAACGTGGTGAACCCGTATATACTTCAGCATTTAGATACATCTTTGCCATAAGGGCGTGTGATGCACTGCGTGATGCGCGGCCATAATCAACACTTGAAGCAGGTGTAAGATCATTTTCAATGGCTTTCAATTCATCTTCAATATATTTAAACAAATCTGCGCGCATGATTTGTTCTGGGTTAAAGGCTCCGACACGATCTTCCTCGGTAACAAATGGAACATTACCAAATAAATCCATAGCGTGGTAATAAGCCAAGGCGCGAAGGAAACGAGCTTCATTACGCATGGTAACAATATTTGCAACTTGTGCAGCTGAAAAACCACGATCATTGAGTTTTTCATCACGTGACTGCCATATGAATTCGTTACATAACGTTATTTGGTAAAAAATACGATAATACATTCCTTTTACCCAAACGTTATCTGCATTCCATTGAGATTTATTTAAATCTGGGATACCTGGGTCATTCCAACCACAAATTGCTTCGTCGGTTGGTAACTCCTGCATGTTCCAAAGTACGCGTACATAAGCTGAAAAACCTTCGTCGATGCCTGCGATATCCGCCTGACCAGCAGGTCCTTGATTTCCAGTCATTGACATTCCTGAATACAACTTTGCAAGTACTTTAATATAATTATCAGCATCGCTATAAACTGCCTCTGCATTAAGGCCGTATTTTGGCGATTGATTTAAGTTTTTGCCACAAGCCCCTAATAAGAGTGCACTGGCTATTACTGTATAAGCTACTAATCTTTTCATGGTTTCCGAATTAGAAATCAAACGTTAAGTTAACTGAAAATACGCGTGGACGCGGATAGAAATTGTTGTCTATACCTCCACCTATTTCTGGGTCTTGACCACTGTATTTGGTCACAACAAATGCATTTTGTACTACAAAGCTAGCATTGAGTCCAACCTTTTCTTTAGCAAAACCTAGTTTACCAAAGTTGTAACCAATGTTAATGAAGTCCATTCGTAAGAAGTTTGCTATTTCTAAGTAATGGTCACTCATCAATTGGTTGGCCGTTACTCGCTGAACCTCATCTTGGTAATACAATGAACTGATATTATTCAGATATTTTTTTGTACCATCAATGGTTTGGAATACAGCACTGTTAGAATGAATGTTGTTGTAAATAGTAGCACCTAATTCAGCTCTAGCAGAGAAGCCCGCATACCATTTTTTGTACTGGAAATTGATGGCAGTTCCAAAGAACATTTTTGGTGCAGCCTGGCCAGAGTAATAGCGATCTTCAACATTGATGATACCATCTCCATTTTGATCTACAAATGCATTTGTATCTTTCCATTTGTCTGCAGCAGTAATTTGACCATCACCGTTCATGTCAATTTCGGCTTGCGAACCTACTTCAATTACACGTCCTTGAGAATCATATTGTTGTTCAAGAACAAAGAACGTATATGTTGGATAACCAACTTGATGTGCTTGAATGGTATTTCCGATACCTCCACCAATTCCACCAATTAATACCCCTGGTGAAGTTGTATCAACAACTTGAGATAACTTCACAACCGTGTTTTTGTTATAGGTGGCATTAAGCGTCCAGTCTAGGCGCATATCTTTCTTTGCAATTAAACCAGTATTGACAGATACTTCTACACCTCGGTTTTGCATGGCACCCACGTTAGTTAAAATTTCGTTGGTGAAATTCGTACCAGCAGGAACAGGAACCGTTGCTAATAAATCGCGGGTGTCTTTTTGATAAACGTCAATACTACCTGAGAAACGATCATTTTTGAAACCAAAGTCTAATCCTAAGTTATAGGATGAAGTAGTTTCCCATTTGAGGTTTGCATCAAATCCAGCTGGACGTAAAACTTGATAATACTGTCCGCCAAAAGCATATTGTGCAGTAGTAGCACCTTGGAAGTAATTACCAATATATGCGTAATCACCAATGCCATCCTGCTGACCAGTTACACCCCAACCTGCACGTATTTTTAACATATTGATGGACTTGCTATTTTTCAAGAAATCTTCTTCAGAAAGTAGCCAAGCTGCAGACGCAGCAGGGAAAATACCCCAACGCTTATCAGGACTAAAGCGCGAAGACCCATCTCTACGTACAGATACATTGAATACATATTTACCTGCATAATTATAAATTGCACGACCGTAATAAGACATCAAGACATTGCGAGTGTAGAATGGGAATGCCGTCTCAGGAGCAATAACACTATCCTGGGCTTCATTCCAAGTAGGATTATTTGGGCTGTAAGTATCCCAATCCTGATAAGAATAACCTGCAACAACCTCTAAGGTTTGATTTTCCCATTTTGAACCAGAATTATAGCTCAAATATGATTCAAACAATTTGTTGGTTTTTGTAGTTCTGTATTTACTATAGCGTCCGTCTGTATAATATCCGGATGCTGATGAAGCAGGCGTAATTGTATAACCTGTTCCTTCTGAGAAATCACCACCAACATTTACTGTTGCTCTTAATGCTGGAAGCGATGGTAGGTTATAAGTTAGTTTTGCATTTGCAATTGCACGATTTACCTTGCTTTGGTCTGTAGATTGCTCTATCAATCCTAATGGGTTGCGCGCAGATAATGTATTTGGCTTATTATTATCAATCCATTCAAAATAACCACCATAAGCATCATTCCCTGAATAAATAGGTTGTGTTGGATCAAAGAAAGCAGCACCCAAGGCACCACGATTAGCGAAAAAAGAGGCAGTTTGTACATATTTCAAGTTTGCTTCAATCTGCAAGGTCTTATCTAGTAGACTTGGATTCATGTTTAATCCTACTGTTGTACGTGCAAATTGATCTCTTTTGAGGATACCGTTATCCATGCGATTACCAACAGACAAGCGATAAGGGAAGTTTTTTATACCTCCAGTTATGGAGACGTTGTTATCGCTTACCACCGCGGTACGGAAAACTTGTCTTTGCCAATCAGTACTTGAATCTCCAAGCAATGCTTGCTGAGCTGCAGTACCATTTGCATTTACCAAATTTCTCAAGGAGTCTGCACTCAAAACATCAAAATATTTTGCAATTGTAGAAATAGATGTTTTAGAATCAAGTACGACTTTTACATCATTGGAAGATGAACCCCTCTTAGTAGTAATCAAGATGACACCATTTGCAGCTCTTGAACCATAAATGGCTGTTGCGGATGCATCCTTAAGGACCACAAAAGAAGCGATGTCATTAGGGTTAACAAGAGATAATGGATTTGCAGCGCCTGCAATACCTCCGTTATCTAATGGCACACCATCAACCACGATGAGTGGATCATTGGATGCATTGATGGAAGTTCCTCCACGCAAACGGAGTGTGCTTCCTGAACCAGGGGCCCCATCGTTAGATGTCACTTTCAATCCGGCTACTTTACCCATTACGAGCTGCTCCGGACTTGCAAGGGAGCCTTGGACAAAATTTTTCTCGTTGATGATGGTTGCTGAACCAGTTAAATCTTTGGTTCTTTGTGTACCATATCCAATAACTACAACATCGCCAACATCTTGTGTTTTAGATGCCATTTGAAAATTATTGGTAGTCATTTGGTTGGCCACTACAGTTACTTGATCTGACTGAGGATCCATACCCATGAATTTGTACACTACCTTGTAGGTACCAGCCTTCATTCCAGTAATTTCATAATAGCCTTTGTCGTTAGACACTGCGCCCTTGCCCTGACCTTCCACCAACACCGAAGCGTTGAAGAGCGGAACGCCAGCTGCATCCGTGATGATTCCTTGAATGCCAGTTTGACCAAAAGCCAAAAGCGACATACCAAAAAACATCAAAAGGGCAAAAAAACTTGTAGTAGTTTGTTTTTGCATTTTTCTTGTTTTTGCGTTAATAACAGATTAATCACCCAAATATATTTGAATTTTTGTTAACGTCAAATTGACACAAAGAAAAAGTTATCACCACATAACCTTTAAATTGCATGAATTTTGATCGATTGATAAATATGTAGGCTCTAAAATATAAATGCTGCCAGCTTTAGGGTCAAAAGAAAATTTTACCTTCTTACCATTTAAATACATCCTTTTTGGAGCATTTGGCGAATGAATCAAGAGGGAAAATTTAAAATATTTTTCCTTGACCAACTTTCCAATTTCGGCCTCAAATTGCAGTGTGCTTTGTTGTTCATGAGTGGAAACAGAACACTTTAACTTCTTAGATGCCCCAAGTGCTTCAGCATTAAAGAGAGCCCCGTCATCCTCATACCAAACGAATTCATTTGAAAATTGTATTTGTTTAGGATCCAGATATAAATTTAAAACAACCGCTGTATCAGCATATTCTTCCGTACTTTGAATAACCGAAGTCATAGGTATAAAAGAACCGGATTTCACAAATACAGGGATTTCCTGTAGTGATTTGGGGGTTTCAACCATCACAAATTCATCTGACCTTTGCTCGGTGGCTGCTGAATAAATTAATTTTGAACTGTGAAAATCAAACCAAGAAGATTCAGCCGGTAGTGCCGTTTTGTACGTTGATGCTGCATCGGATCCTAAAGAGTCAGTGATTGCATGCACTAAGAAAGCACTCCCCCACATATATGTTTCATGCGCTTCAAAGGACCACATGGCTTTTGGAAACTCCATAAAAATTGGTCTCATTAATGGAACCCCATGCAGGTGATTTTCGTATGCTAAACTATAATTGTACGGCAAAAGTTGGTAACGCAATTCAATAGCAGCTTTAGCAAGTGCTTTTGTTTTTTCATCTTTGAAAATGGCTTCGCTTGGCTCTTCTTGTTGAGCATGGGGTCTAAATATCGGTTGAAAAACCCCATATTGCAACCAACGCACGTAAAGCTCTGGGTCTGTATTTGCTCCAGCAAAACCACCCAAATCTGAATGCATATAAGCCATACCTTGTAAGCCCATTTGCATCGATATTTCCATTTGAGGCTTCAGGCCGCCCCATGTTCTATTGACATCTCCAGACCACGGAACCATACCAAATTGTTGAGAACCTGAATAGCCAGCGCGCATTAAGATAAATGGACGTTCACTCGGGAAATCATGGCGATATCCTTCGTATAATAACCTTGCCCAATCGTGACCATAAATATTATGAACCTCATCGGCCCATTTGTTACCATGCTTCAGATTCGTTGGATGTACTTCAGGCTCGCCTAAATCTCCCCAAAAACCAGCTACACCCTGACCGTGTAGATTTGTATAGATATCCCAAAACCAAGTTCTTGCCTCCGGTTTGTACAAATCTATCAACCCCGTATTTCCAAAATAAAAATCATAGCGATAAGAATTGCCCGCAGAATCTGTACCTAAAAGTTTAAAGCGGTCTGCTTCGTTCCATTTTTTCGAAGTCGTTAACACGAATGGCTCAGTTATCAAAATAGTTTTGATATGCTGTTTACGAAAATCAGCAATCATTTGCTCGCCATTTGGAAATGAATCTCTGAAAAATTCAAAATTCCCTAGGGTTCCTTGAATATCTTTTCCAAACCAATACAAGTCGAAAATAATAGCGTCTAGCGGAATTTGTTGTTTTTTGAATTCCGAGATAACATTTTTCGCTTCTGATTCAGAGTGATAACCAAAACGGCTGGCAAAATTTCCTAATGTCCATCGAGCGGGCATAGGTTGGCGACCTAATAAGTGTGTGATATTCTCTGTTAAATTTTTCCAATCATTGGCAACAACTACTTGATAGCGCAGAGGGCCGCCAATTACTTCATACGTTAATTTGTTTTCCTTTTTAGAATCGAGGTCTAAAAAACCAATTTGTGGATTGTCGAAATGAATGGCATAACATTCATCTGAGATGACAATTGGCATGGTGAAATTCATGAGTTCTGAATGCGTTTCATACCCGTAATGCGCACGATTATAGAGTTGCAAGCGGTAACCCCTCCGATTCATACCAAGTGCACGCGCCCCGGCGCCCATTAATTGCTCATCTTTTTTTAGATTGAATTCAAGGCTTGGTGTTTCACCCAAATAATAACCGCGAGCCTCAGATGTAATTAGTTGATCTTTGTAAAAAAACTGAAGTTCAAATTGTGGACTGGTCTTGACCACCACATGAAAGTCACCATTTTCAATGTTAAAAAATTCATAAGGCAATTTAGCGTCAGAGACTATCGAGTAAAGAAAAGGCTTTGATTTTGTAGGGAGCACTACCGCATGAGATGCAGCTAATGTGGTGGTATCACCTTTAGGAATAAAACTTACTTCAAGGATTTGATCCGTATAAGCAGCTAATAAGTACTTGCCATCGCTTACTTGAATTTCACAACCTGAATCTGTAAGCTTGTGTGAAATATATTGTCTAGTTGGGTTTTGAGCAAAGACGAAAACGCCGTAAGTAATCGCAAAGAAAAAGAACGTATATTTCAACATAATTAATGACTTAACTTGATGATGTATGAAGTTTTGGCCGGGACTTTTCCTGTGGGCACTTCAAAATCAAAAGTTTGATTCGTCAGGACATCTTTCCCCTTGTCAAAACCGAAGAATCCTTCTGAAAAACGAGACCAATTGAGTGTTTGTTCCTCTTTTGAAT
Organism: Crocinitomicaceae bacterium; assembly: GCA_030830205.1. Lineage (GTDB taxonomy): Bacteria > Bacteroidota > Bacteroidia > Flavobacteriales_D > Crocinitomicaceae > UBA952. The sequence goes on from JAURNL010000076.1 coordinate 31,524, forward strand.
TATTGATAATAACCATTATCACCTCAGCCGGTTGCGCCATTTCTTTGATTGGCTCTAGATAACGGAAATAAACATACAAGTTATTTTGCGGTACGAACTGGAGTAATTTACCTTCATGAATAACCTTTTGCCCTTTTCTCCAATTCAAGAGTGTTTTTGTGAACTGAAAATAAGCCTCTTCTTCAGGTGTTCTACCAGTTTGAGACCCTCTGCATTTGAGATCTTCATTGCTGCAAAATGCAGAATGCTGATCTGTAGCCCAACCACCCGGAAAGTCTCTGCGAATATCGGCATCACCAACTGACTTACTTCCTTTCATGCCAATTTCCGAGCCGTAGTAAATTTGAGGTATTCCTCTTGTTGTTGCAATTAAAGTTAAGGCCATTTTATAGTCTGCCATATCTGGAAACGATTCGTTGAATCTTTGGGTATCGTGGTTTTCCATGAAAACCAACAAATTTTGAGGATTAGCATAAAGGTAGTCTTGTGAAAAATTCTCGTAAAATCGGATCATTCCTTGATCCCATCCTTGTTGCTGCTCCTTCCAAGCTTGCATTATGGCATCATGTAGCGTAAAATCCATAACAGAAGGCATGTTGCTATTGAAATCTTGAAGCGCACCAATAGGACTATCTTTTTGCCAAAAAGACATTTGTGCCTGATCGTGCATCCAGACTTCACCCACAATATTTAAATTAGGGTATTCCGTCATGATTGCTTTTGTCCATTGAGCAATCGCGTCTTTATCATTATATGAATAAGTATCTACACGCAAGCCATCAAGTTGAGCATACTCTATCCACCAAATCGTATTCTGAATGAGGTATGTCAACAACAAGGGATTCTGCTGATTCATATCTGGCATTGTAGTATCAAACCAACCATCAGCAGAGGCCTTTTGATCTATTTTTGATGCATAAGGGTCAAATTGTGTTGTAGTACGATAGCTGGATCGAGTGAAATGATCAAACTGATGTATCCAAGTAGCAGTAGGGAGGTCTTGTATCATCCAATGCTTGCTCGACCAATGATTGGGAACCTCGTCCTTGATTACCTTCAAGCCTTGACGATGAGCCTCTAAGACCATTTCTTTATACCAAGTATTAGTACCATATCGCGGATCTATTTTATACAAATCAGATTGAGCATAACCATGATAAGAATACGTAGGTTCATTGTCCTCTAATAATGGAGTAGTCCAGATAGTGGTTGCTCCTAATTCTTTAATATAACTCAGACGTTGGATGATACCCATGATGTCACCTCCATGTCGACCACTAGGATTGGATCGATCTGTTTGTTCTTTGACATCAGGATGCTTGTCTAAACCCTCATTTCCGTTTGCAAATCGATCTGGCATTAATAAATAGATGACATCTGAACTGTTGAAACTTTGTCTGTATTTACTTTCATTCATGCGTTCTTCCAACATAAATTCGTGTGAGGCCATAACTTTCTTATTATCTAGAAGCTTGATTGGATAAGTGCCCGCAACTTTATCTTTTGTTTCTAAAGTGACAAAAATATAGTTAGGGTTCTCAGTACGAATTTCCTCAAGAACAACGAGACCAGAAACTTCTACACGAAACTTAGAGATTTGAGGTCCATGAAGTAAGACTTGAACTTGATGATGTTCCATATTTACCCACCAATTACCAGGCTCTACATGCTGTAAAACTTGTGCTTGAGCAAAAGAAAATAACAAGAGGAAAAAAGAGAGGTTAATCCATTTCATAAATACGTTGTTGAGTTCCATTTTCAAAGATTATGATTTTTACACAATTTTTAGCGTCGGGTGCAATTTCTCTTCCAAGAATATCAGTAACACATCGTACTTTACCATTAGGATTTTGATTTTCCTCCAAGCCAAGAGAGCAAGGGTTTGTTAAAGCCTGATAAGTACTAAGCTGTGCAAGCGCACTGGTTTTTCGAGTTTGGAGGTAAGGTATAATGCCTGACTTCACGTGTGCTCCCCAACTTTCTTGTAAAGCGTCTAAAAAATCTTGATCACTAAAACCATAGTCTAATCCTTTGAAGTCATCCAACAAAGCTGCGGGAGCGATGAGTTGTTGCATATTTTCTAAGTTGGATTGGAGTGCCGATACATTCCAAACATTGCTAAGGAGATCAAGCATGTGGAAAGTAAAACGGTCCCTGAAATAGGGTACCGCCAAAAGCTTTGAGTAAAGAGGACGACTTTGATTTCCTGGTGACCAAGTATAGATGTTGCGCAATGCCCAATTGATATTGAACCAATCAATACCGAAAGTATTATCAAGGTCGTAGGATAAGAAAACAATTTTCTGATCGCTTTCGCGTTGGTATAATAAGTAATTATTCTTATTGTAGGCATAACCATCCCATTGCCCCATCAAAATTTCCAATGCAATATTGCGCAAAAACATTTCCACATCAAAAACTTCTTGTATCGCACATGCAAAATTAGTTGAAGGCGTATTATTTAAAACATCAATAAAATGGATCAATGCGGAATAGTCGGCACTATCTTTATTTGTTTTTAACTCATATACTGCTTGATAACTCGTTGGATTAGCACCCCACCAAGTGAGATCAGCACCATATGCACATTTCCAAAGATTTCCATTAGCTTGCCCCGGGAATCGGAGGTCCAAGAATTCATCATCAAGGTGCTCTACATTTAGGTATAAACCTTTATATACATTATTTATAAAGAGTTTGATATAACTTGTACGCGACGCTGGAAGTGCTGCAGATCGCAATAATTGTTGGGCAAGGTATGAACGCATAATAGAGACATCATTATGTTCGCCGTTCAAATTAATTTCCTCTAAACCTTGAAACTTTTGGCCCGAAATAAAACGATTAAAGTCGATTTTAAAGGATTTTTTTTGCGAAGCTAAGGAGGTATTGCCCCTTGCTCTAAATCCAATACTATCCGTAGTAACGTTTAAAACCGTACTTTGGTAATGAACAGTAGCCATAAATTCGTGGCCACTATATAAACTATCTCCAAGTAATAAATTCAAAGAATCGGGATGAATATCAACATATACACTCGCTACTTCATCTTGAAGAAATGCTAAATTATACGGTGGCTGAACAACTTGGGCCAGGGTCCCCTTGATGCAAATCCAAAGAAAAGCCGATAAACAAATAGATTTAAGCATCAAATATTCCTTAATCAATTTTTACGAATCCTTCATTTGCCATTGCTTGGCCCACTTTAATTAAAAAGTGATAGTTACCCGGTGCAAGATCCATCACATTGAATAGTAACTCATTTGTACCACTAGATGAGGTGCCTTGTCTCTCAATTACAACTTGGCCCGCCTCATTTAAAAGCAAAGCCTTGTATGGTGAGATAGTAGAAGATTGGAAACGCAAGGTTACTGATTGAGCCGATGGATTTGGATATACGTTTAAATCAAAACTTGAATGCATCAATTCATCAATGGAAGCTGGAGCCTCAGTAATAGCTGGTTGATCTAATTTGACATCAGTGTATATTCGGTATTCTCCGGCAATAAGACTTATTGGCGCAAGTGAATTAGATACATTAATACTATCTCCGGTAAAATATTCATACCACCATCCTGC
>JAURNL010000077.1 GCA_030830205.1 Crocinitomicaceae bacterium
CAATTGTGATTTTTATCTTAGAGCCGTATTTGAGGTCGTAAGTACGCTGAACCAAGCCTTTCCCAAAACTTGTTTCACCAATCACAACTGCACGATCTAAATCTTGAAGACTACCTGCTAAAATTTCGGATGCGGATGCCGAACTACCATCAATCAAAACTACCAAGGGTATATTTGGAGCAAATGGTTCTTCGAGCGTTTTATAGGTGCGGTTCTCTTCAGCTACTCTTCCTTTGGTAGTAACTACCACCTGATTTTTGGGGATAAAAAAATTGACGATTTTCACTGCCTCAATGAGTAATCCACCCCCGTTCCCACGCAAATCTAGAACCAATTGTTGCATGCCGTCCGCTTGAAGTTTTAAGATTGCTGATTTGACATCTGAAGCTGCGGTTTGTGTAAATGAATTCAGTTTAACATATCCGACTTTTTCTTGAAGCATTCCAAAGTAAGGGACATCAGGTAATTTGATTTCATCACGTGTGATTTTGACCGTTTTATTGCCTTCATTGATCCTTTCAAAAACGAGCTCAAAGGAGGTGCCTTTTGGGCCTTTTAGTGCATCTGATACCTCTTCAGTTGTTTTTTTCTCCATGCTTTTGCCATCAATACTAATGATTTTATCACCAGCCTTTAGGCCTGCAGCTTGAGCAGGTTTACCCTCATAGGGTTCTGCGATGAAGCTGAAATCACCTATCCTTCGAATCAAGGCACCAATACCGCCATATTGACCCGTTGTCATGAGTCGGTAATCCTCAATGTTTGATTCATGATAATAAACGGTATACGGGTCTAACTCCTTGAGCATAGCGTCTATACCAGTTTTGGCAAGTTGGCCGTTTTTTGTTTCATCTACAAAATAGAGATCGAGGTGCTCATAGATTTGATCCATGATCTCTAGACTCTTGAGCGTTTCAAATGCATTTGTCTGTGCAAAACCAACAGGTAGACTAAATAAAAAAACGAATATTAAGTTGGTAATGGTGGCGTATTTCATGATTGGATTTCTTTTATAAGTAGGTCTAGTGCTTTACATAACTTTTGTTCCAAAAGTTGATAACTTGGACGTTCATCTGAAACAAAAGTTAACGAAAAAACCAATTTTTTGTTGTGCTGAGCTAAGCTATCTATCAATGGTGTCTTGTGCTTTCGCAATATTTCTCGCATTAATCGCTTGATATAATTACGGTCATGTGCCCTTTTAAAGCGACGTTTCGGAGCCGAAAATAACACCTGAAAAGCAACAGCTTGAGGGAGTGCTGAACTTATTGGTTCCAGAACATACATAACACGTAATGGATATACTTTAACCAGTAATCCATTTTGATAAAGCTGTTCAATTTGTTTAAGACTACATAGCTTGTAAGCCTTAGGCAAACTTTGGTCGATATGTGTTTGTTGCTTACTCAAGGTGCTGATCTGATACTTCTTCGTATTCTGTAAAGTCTTCGTTGTCTTGAGTTGGATCTTTTTGTATTGGTTTAGGGCTAAATGCTTTAAGCAAGCGAAAAAAGACACTAAGCACAAAGAAGAATCCGAGTATTTGAAAAATAAAACCCAAGAAAAAAGCTTTCTCCAAACTTCGAATATTAGATTCAAACCAATGTGAAACCATATTTTCAGACAGAGCGGGCGAGAAATAGAGTCCGGTAAAGGCGAGTGCAGCCAAAATAAGGAGTAGTGTTTCTAAATTTTTTGAATAAGGCCTTTGTTGGATGGGCATCTGAAATGCTCCCAAAAATTGAAGCTGCTCCTGTTGTTTTTGAAATTTCCCAAGTAAATAGAGCATCAGGATAATACCACCTGGGACTAATTTTTGCCAGTTGAGTACATAGGCTGGTGCATGGGGATCCATATCAAGACAATAGGCAAAAGTGATATTCACAAGTAAAATGTACTTAATTCCCTTTAGCAGGTAATGTTCGGCTAAAGAAGGTGGTCGCACCCCTGTGAGCATCTTATGTAATAATTCTAAAAAGAACCAAATGAAATTAAAAATGGCAAAACGTACACCAAGCTTAAAGAGTAGGGTAAGTAAAATCATAAGCCGAAGTTACGAAGTTTCGGCAAGCTGCCCTTAAAGAAATTACCATCAACATGGTTGGGAATGCCATGTACAACAAGTTTTTCAGAAAATTGGTAGAAGGTCCATGGAAGATGATCCATTCGCTGATGAGGTCCGTATGAAGCAATCCATAATGGATAACCATCAATACTTCCTTTTAAATATCGTTCATAAAAATAACGCCCCGTGTATACAATTGGTTTACAATGGTAGTGTTGCTCAACTATTTTCAGCCAATTTTGAATCCCTTTTCGAAGGTTCGCAAGACCAAATGGAGACATTTTTTCAATATCTAATACTGGCGGAAAATCCCCTTTTTCTAATTTCACACAACGTATGTAATTACGAGCCTGAGTAGTAGAGTTTTGAAAAGGTCTATAATAATGGTAGGCTCCACGGATGATACCTACATTTTTAATGGCTACCCAGTTTGCAGCGAACTGCTGATCTACTCCGTCAACACCCATAGTGGCTCTGGCGAAAGCAAAGCGGAGTGGATGTTTGGTCAAAAGAACTTCTTCCCAATCAATGACACCTTGATACTGAGATACGTCGATTCCAAAACAATAAGTGTGGTCATCGGCAATTGCAGTTTCTGCCAAGGATTCCACAGTTGAATTCCTTAGGACCGGACGCAATAAGTCAATCCGATCAAAAAAACGGATAAATACAAATACATAAACCACAAAACCTAGGGCTAAAAGCCAAGGTAAATAAGGTTTTCGGCGGCGCCATTTTTTTTTAGTCCAAAAGAGTAAAATGACAAGCAGGATAAAAACACTTAAAATAAATGAAGGATGATGGAGTAACCAATAAAAAAGGGCGCGTAGAGTGGACATGACGAAATCTATTAATCCAAACACTTACACGGAGGGTCAATAAGGACTTTAGTTTGTGGCAAACGGGCCAATAATTGCTTGGCAAAGACCGTTCCATACATTACTCCTTCGATATTGAGCTCTTTCAAATTAGTAAGTAAGTAAATACCTTCTCCAAATTGTTCAATTGCATTTCCGTAGAGGTCCAAGGACTGCAATTGTGTGAGCGCACTTATTTGATTGGGAAGGATTTGCAACTCATTTTGTGCTAATGATAAGTTGAATAGTCCCTGTAATTGACATAAGATTAATGGAAAATGATCAAGCTTATTTTTCGAAAGATTCAAGGACTTCAAATTGGTAAAATCACGCATTTGTTCGGGCAAGTATGTCAACTTATTTTTCGATAAATCAAGTGATTCCAATGCTATATATTCAAATAATTTGATAGGTAAAGAATCCCATTTTAACCCTGAACAATCCAATGCATATACACTTGCTGGATTCATTTGTAAAGCATCTTGCCATTTGACTGCTTGTGCATTTGCAAGCAGTGTTATGTTTGAAAACAAAAGGAGTAAGCAGAGTTGTCGAAGCATTTATCTAAGGTAGTAAAAAAATAAATGAGGTGTCGTCAGATAATTATTGTACATTTAACAATATCTAAACACGAATTCAACGATGAAACTCATTTATACCTTCTTTATTGTTTGTACTACCCACCTTATTTTTGGACAAGCTGGACCAATTGATTTCGAACCAAATGGCTTTGGTGCAAACTGGGCCTGGACTACATTTGAAAATGGCAATAACCCCCCTGTTGAGATGGTTGCTAACCCCTCTGCAAGTGGAATTAATTTGTCAAGTACTGTGTGTAAGTTCACTGCTTTGGTTAGTGGTGCTCCTTGGGCAGGATTTGAGTCTGTTCACGGACAGGGAATTGGTGTTTTCAATTTAACTGCTGCCAATTGTCAGATCAAAGTAATGGTATATAAATCTGTAATTAGTCCGGTAGGCCTCAAGTTTGCAACGCCTTCGGGTGCATCTTCAGGTGAGATTCTTGTCTCCAATACGCTCGTAGACCAATGGGAAGAACTTACTTTTGACTTTACAAATGTACTCAGCAATCCTACCTCTATTGGTATTGACCAAATCATCTTTTTTCCAGATTTTACACAGCGATCGGATAACAATATCTGCTATATAGATAACATCAAATTTTCTAATCAAGATGGCTCCCAATCCGCAGCGCCAATGGTACCTGCCCCAACCCCTACATATCCTGCAGCTTCTGTTATTTCTATGTTCAGTAATCCATATGTTGATGTAACAGTAGATACCTGGCAAGCACCATGGTCTCAAGCTCAGGTTACTGATCTTCAAATCCAAGGGAATGACACCAAGCGTTATAGCTCTATGAACTTTGCTGGTATTGAAACACTTGGCGGCAACCAGCTAGACCTTAGCGATATGACCCACTTCCGCATCGATTATTGGACTGCGAATATGGATCCATTCAACATTAAATTAGTTGATTTTGGAAATGATGGACAATATGCGGGTGGTGACGACAGCGAAAGTGAACTGAGTTTTCAACCTGTGGCACAAGCGTGGAATACACTGGAAATTCCTCTAAGTCAATTCAGCAACCTCAATAGCGTAAGCCATTTTTCTCAACTTATTTTGTCTGGTCTTCCGGCTGGAACTGGTGTTGTATTCATAGATAATGTACTATTCTTTGATGAAAGTCAGAGTAACGTGCATACTGCTGACATGATTCCTTTTGTCATTGCGCCAAACCCGAGCTCTGGTATAATCAATATTAATGGAGCCCAGCATAGTACTTCAATTCAAATGTATAATATGTTGGGTCAGCTTTGTTTTACAGCTGTCTGTGAAGCAACAAATACTCAAATTGATGTGGCTCATCTGAAAGATGGCATGTATCTTCTGAAGCTCAAAGATCTACAAACTGGTCAAATGCAAAATTATCGAATAGATAAAAAGTAAGAGCGGATTTGTTGTTCATCAGCTTGAAGCTGGACTTTCAGAGCATCTAGATGCTCAAATTTTTGCTCTGATCGAATGCGTTCATGTAAGCATAGCGCGAGATAGGCCTCGTATATGTCTGACTTGAAGTCAAAAAAATGGACTTCAATTTTTCTTTCTACTTTGGTTTCCTCAATAGTTGGTCTCCAACCAATATTCATCATCCCGTAAAGCATGGTGCCATTGTACTCGCTTGAAACTGCATAAACTCCATCGGCTGGTAGAATTTTTTCTGCCTCAGTTAATTTTACGTTTGCAGTTGGAAAGCCAATACTACGGCCGTTTTGTAGACCACGTGAAACAAATCCCGAAACTTGATAAGGCTGACCTAAATAGGTATTTGCCAGTGCAATTTGACCTTGTTCTATTGCCTTTCTAATTTTAGAAGAGCTGATATATACCTCGTCTATTTGCTCCACGGGAATTTCTTTTACTTCGAAAAAACCGTTGCCTTCATACCTGCGCAAAAATGCTAAGTTGCCTTGACGATCGTGGCCGAATTGATGATCGTATCCAATAATTACACTTTGTGCATTAAGCCCTTTAATCAGTACTTCTTCGACAAATTGAGCCGCAGTCTGACGAGCAAAATCAATATTAAAATCTAGGACTACAACGTGATCTATTCCTAGCGCTGCTAAACGAGCTAGTTTCTCTTCTTGCGTTTGAATGAGCCCTAAAGACTCCTCAGGAAATAAAACACGACGTGGATGAGGATGAAACGTAAGTAGAACAGAAGCTAACCCTTGCATTTTGGCTTGTTCACAAACCGTTGCTAAAATTTTTTGATGGCCTAAGTGCAGGCCATCGAAAGTCCCGATAGTAAGAACTGTCTTTTGGTTTTTTGGAAAGGTGCTTAAATGCTTATGAATCTCCATTAGAGGATGAGCATGGCGTCTCCGTATGAATAGAATCGGTACTTTTCAGTGACTGCTTCTTGGTAGGCTTTATGCATGAGTTCATGGCCCATAAAAGCCGAAACCATCATGAGTAATGTGGACAGCGGAGTGTGGAAATTCGTGATGAGGCTATCTGCAATACTGAATTCGTAAGGAGGGAAAATGAATTTATTAGTCCAACCATCATAGGGCTTCAGCATACCATCTGTTGACACCGAAGTCTCAATTGAACGCATAGAGGTTGTACCAACTGCACAAACCCTACGCTTGTTTCGTTTCGCGTCATTAACCATATGAACTGCCGCTTCAGGAATAATGGCTTGCTCAGAATCCATTTTGTGCTTGGTGAGGTCTTCAACCTCCACAGAACGAAAAGTTCCAAGACCAACATGAAGGGTTAACTCCGCAAAGTTGATGCCTTTTAACTCTAAACGTTTGAGCAATTGCTTTGAAAAGTGAAGTCCAGCAGTTGGTGCTGCTACTGCACCTTCAACGCTTGCAAACACAGTTTGGTAGCGCTCTTCATCTTCTGGTTCTACTTCTCTTTTGATATATTTTGGGAGTGGTGTCTCGCCTAATTCTGTAATTTTCGCCTTGAATTCTTCATAAGGACCATCAAATAAGAATCGTAATGTTCTTCCTCTTGATGTAGTATTATCAATAACCTCAGCCACTAGAGAGTCATCATCTCCAAAATAGAGCTTATTACCAATTCTAATTTTGCGAGCGGGGTCTACAAGGACATCCCATAATAGGCTTTCACGATTGAGCTCGCGTAATAAAAACACTTCAATTTTAGCCCCTGTTTTTTCTTTATTTCCATACATGCGGGCAGGAAAAACACGGGTATTATTCATAATCATCACATCCCCTTCATCAAAATAATCAAGGACATCGCGGAACATTTTGTGCTCTATGAGACCGGTAGAACGATGGACAACCATAAGACGGCATTCATCTCGGTTTTCTTCTGGATAATTGGCGATTAATTCTTCAGGAAGATTGAAGTCAAAATCTGAAAGTTTCATTTTGCTCATAGGATGTACTTTTGGACCCTTGATATAAAGGGAGCGCAAAGATACAACATCAAGACCCCCCATGTCAAGTATTTAAGCAACTATTTCTAGAATTGGAAGTAAACAAAGGCTTTAAAAGTATCTGAAACTGCCTGATACATGATAAAAACAGCCACTGCGAATGCAATTGCTTGAATTGACATTGGCCATTTAGAAAAAAACAGCACCGTTCTATCCTTCCATTTTTGTGGTAACCAATGTGTTAGGTAACCAAGAAGAATCAGTAAAAAAATGTTTCTGAAATAGTTCCATACTACCGACCAAGTCTCAAGAGTAAAGTCAAATTGTCCTGTGGCAATAGTTAAAAATTGCAGGGGTTGATCTGTCTCAGGTAACCTGAACCAAATTCTTGTAAAAGTGATAAAAGATAAGGTAAAGAAAATACGCCAAACACGAATGATTGCATTGTCTGAATTTTCATAAGGGCTGATGCGTTTCCAGTAATTGTAAATGACCAAGGCAGCGCCATTCAAAGCCCCCCAAATCACAAAATTTTGACTAGCTCCATGCCATAATCCACCTACAATCATGGTGATCAGTAAGTTCAAGTCACGTACTGCAAAAGTTCGAAATGCCTTCCAGAATTGCCATAAGATGAGGTATATTATCAGTAAAATCCCGTAAGTATACCAAAGCTCAATCCAACCCGTAATGAAGTATAAAAACCCTAAAATTACAGCTGTTAATATTGCGGTTCCCCATGTCCCTTTCTTGTTGCCGCCAAGGGGTATGTAGAGATAGTCACGCAGCCAGGACCCTAATGACTTATGCCAGCGGCGCCAAAAATCAGCAACAGATACGGACTTATATGGAGAACTGAAATTCTCTAATAAATTAAAGCCCATGAGTTTGGAAACGCCTATAGCCATGTCAGTATAACCAGAGAAATCTGCATAAATCTGAAGAGAATATGCAAACATGGCTATGACACTCACAAATCCTGGGTAAGCACCGGGCGAATCCAGTACTTTATCAATAAAGTGAACTGCAATATAATCAGCAAAAATCAGTTTTTTCAGTAAGCCTTTTCCGATCATCCAGAGTGCCCAAGAAAACTCGTGCTTACTCAGTTGATACGGTTGATGTATTTGTGGTATGAAGTCTCTAGCCCGAACAATTGGACCGGCAATTAAATGAGGGAAATAAGTTACGTAAAACGCGTAGTCAAAGAAATTTTTGGAGGCAGTAATTTCCTTTCTAGAAATATCGACCAAGTAAGATATATTGTGAAAAGTAAAAAAGGATACACCTATAGGAACCAGAATTTTATCGACAAAACTTCCCTTGCCAAACCATTGATTACCTATGACAGCAAATTGGTTAACCACATTATAGTCAGTGCCAAATTGTGCATTAAAAGCATCCGTAAAAAAGTAGGCATATTTGAAATAAAACAATCCTGCCAAATTGACGATCAAACCTAAAATAAGAAAGACTTTGTCTGATCGTTTGCCCTCTTTTGGATTAACGCCCAGTCCCATGAGGTAATTGAACAGCAACATAAAGCCGAGCAAAAGCACAAAATTTCCTGAGGTTTTAAAATAGAAGAAAAGGCTAACACCGGTTAGAAAGATGCTTCGAAGCAAAAACTTTTTATGTACCAAGACAAAAACGAACATGACCGCTAAAAAGAACAACCAAAAGTCAAGCCTAGTAAAAAGCAAAGATTCTTGTTGTTGCCATGAAAACAATTCGTGTAGTCGATTCATATCAATTGCGCAAATGTTGTAAACTAGAGAGGTTCTTTTTAAAAGCCTCTATCAATAATGTACCCTTCAGGTGGTAACCAGTTCCTGTAAAATGGACATAATCTGCTTGCATCAAGCCCGCATTTTTCCATGTTTTAGATGAACCTAGTTCACCCATGATCCCATAAAAGTCCCAGACTGCCATTTTATATTGGGCAGCCAGCTGAAAAATAACCTCCCGCTGTCTTTCTGTATTTCGATTTGGGTATTTCCTCATGAAATAATCATCGTTAGGAACAGTCAAAAGGATTGCACAATTTGGATTGCTTTTCAACACTTGTAAAATCATTTTTTCTAGATTGGCTTTATATACCATTGGGTCAAATGAATCATAGGTACAGTGTGCGTCATTGGTGCCGACTGAAAAAATAAACAAATCTGGTGCACGCAATTCTAAATCTCTACTAAAATTACTGTTGCCTAGATAAGTAGGTAAGCTTGCGCCATTAATGCCTATGGCCGTATAGGTAATACCTGGAAGGTCATTCAAGAATTCGAAACCAAATAGCTCCATTGTAAAAGGCAGCGCACAATTCTTCACAAATAGGAGATCCAGTGAATCTAGGTGATCTGAGAACTGAATTTCTGTATATCCCATCTCAGGAAAATGATTGAGCTCTGTCACTAAGAGTTCTTGATCTCCAAAATTAAGCTCATAGGGAAAAGCACCGGTGTTATGGTATATTCGCAAGCGGTCAAAAGGGGGTTTGACAGCCGTACGTAAATGTTTGAAGTTAATTACAACAATAGAGTCAGCGCATGAAATTGCCGCGCCGCTTAAACCGTAATCGAAGTCTTCTGGGCGCTGATGAACACTTCGAAAACCCTTCCAAGTATTCGGTGAGGAAAAATTATAATTAGAAGGGTTGTTTGTATGCGCTAAATTAAACGGGAAGACCAATCCGCGTTCTCCACTTAAACCAGGCCAGTTGGATTGCAAGAATGTGCGAAAATCATGAGAATAAATATCAGCTTGTAAATGAGATCCACCAATGTGATAAAAATTGAGCTTGCCCTCGCCGGTCTCAATCATTTGTGTAAGTGCCTGATTCAGGTAAAGCCAATTGGGGCTCTCGTTATCAAAAAATTGGAACTGATTACACTGAACCTCAATGAAAGGATATTTTGTGGAAATCTCCTGCTCTTCTTGACTTAGGGTATCGTTATTACAAAGTGTCGTATATTGACTCAAAACAAAAAAGGGCAAGAAATAAATGAATAGGAATACCCTCATTCTACTCCCCCTTTCTCAGATTGCCACTCAGAATAGGCCGCAACAAATGCTTCATAAAAATATTGCGAGGCAATGCTTGCTCCCTTTGGACTAAAATGTACATAATCTTTACCGGCTAAACCCTGAGCAACCCACGCGGGCATCGAATTGATGCCACCCATTGCAGCATATAGATTCCAAAACGTCACACCATTTTCTGCACACATTTTTTGCATGTACGTAACTGTGTAAGGAAGGAAAGGATACGTTTCAAAAACACCATCGTTAGGTCTTGACATATCGCTTGGGCCAATGAGAATAATAGCTGCATCAGGGACGAGTTTTTGAATGTAATTAATTCGATTCTTGAGCGCCATAACATAGCCCCGTACGCCACTGCTGTCTTTGAATGTATGTACAGAATTACCACCAAATTGAAGGATAAAAAGTTTGGTATTCGCATCTCGATGCATTTGAGCAAAAAGGCTTGCCTCTGAAGAACTCAGGTCATGACCAGATGAGCCTCGCATGGCCACATTGTTGACTGAGACACCCACATCACCATCTAAGCTAAATCCGGTGAAAACTGGACTTTTGGTGGAAGAAAATACATAGCGTAATTGACCTGGTGTATGTCCAAAACTCAATGGTAATACATGGTCCTCGCCATCATTAATAAGGGAGTCTTCATGAATGAGCTTGTCGTTTTCATAGATTTTAACCGAGCATGGCGCAGTACAACTATTGTAGTAACATTTCACTTGACTGTAAGTGCGCGCACGGGTGTAAGCCGAGGCGGAAGGCGCTATTTCTATCCATGCTTCAGTGGGCATTTCTGTTGAATTATTGACTTCAAAGGTTGCCGCTGACAAAAGTGCACCATAACGTCTAGAATTCATCTTTGGAGGCCAAAAAGCCGTATAGCGTTTAAAGTTTGGAGACACTTTTTGTTTGAAACTTAGCGTGCTGTATACGTTATATGCTGGAATAAACCCCGGACCTACTCCGCCGAATTGTTGTTGGATACGTTGGCGTATATAGCCAGTCATGCGGTCGCCCTCAATTTGAGAGTCTCCGTAATGAAAAATACTGATTTTATCGCTCACAGCACCTTGAAGGGCTGCAAAAAAGCGATGCAACTTGGTAGCTGCAGATGAGCTCATTTGTAAAGGATTAGTTGTGTTTGCGTCTACTAATCCTCCCTCTGGGAGACCCACTTGACCAGAACTTTGATCTCCATGTTTAATCTGATCATTGATGTTACTCGTATCGACAGCAGCTACAATTTGCTCAATATTTTTCTGAACCTGTTTTTTGGCCTTCCAGACGCGCTCTATCGGTAAAAATCGCCACTTTATACCCATCCAATCTACTCCTTCTTCAGAAATAAGTGCGCTAGGAATACATAAAAGTGACAAGACTAAAACTAAAAAAAGCAGAACTTTGTAGGGTCGTATTTGTTGCACGGTATAATATCTTAGACAAATATAGCTGTTCTTTATTCAAATCTTTAGCTCATGGCCAATCAACTCGGCAACGAAAGTTCACCTTATTTGTTACAACATGCCAAAAATCCAGTGCATTGGGTGGCCTGGTCTGAAGAAGTTTTTGAGCGCGCTCAAATCGAGGATAAATTGGTTTTAATCAGTGTAGGCTATTCCGCCTGCCATTGGTGCCATGTCATGGAGCATGAGTGCTTTGAAGATCAGGAAGTTGCAGATCTCATGAATACACATTTTATCAACATCAAAGTTGACCGTGAAGAGCGCCCAGATGTTGATCAAATCTACATGACCGCTGTACAACTCATGACTCAACGAGGTGGGTGGCCACTGAATTGTTTTACGCTTCCCGATGGCAGACCTATTTATGGTGGCACCTATTTCCCAAAGGATCAATGGATACATATCCTCAAATCTTTAGCCCATACCTACGCTAACGACCGCATAAAAGCACTCGAATACGCCAAGCAACTTCTTGAAGGTATTCAGCAGGCAGAACTGATCTCAGTTCCACAAGAAATTGCAGGATTCGAGGCAGAAAGACTCCACGAGATGGTTGTTCGCTGGGCGCGAAGTTTTGACACTTTTGAGGGTGGTACCAACAAAGCGCCAAAGTTTCCGCTTCCGAATAATTGGCTTTTTCTAATGCGTTATGCCCAGCTCTTCGATGAGGAAAAAATCGAAAAACAAGTACGACTTACCTTGGATAAAATAGCATTTGGTGGTATTTATGACCATGTTGCTGGTGGATTTACGCGCTACAGTGTCGATGTATTATGGAAAGTTCCGCATTTTGAAAAAATGCTTTATGATAACGGTCAACTTCTGGGACTTTATGCAAATGCCTATGTTCATTTTAACGTGCCTCATTATAAAGATCTCGTATTCCAAACCTTTGATTTTCTTGAGCGAGAAATGTGCTCAGAATTAGGTGCTTATTTTTGTGCTCTTGACGCAGATAGTGAAGGCGAGGAAGGAAAATTTTATTGCTGGACGATAAAAGAAATTGAGGACTTATTTGGTAGCCGAGCCGAACGGGTAAAGCGCTTTTATCACATTAATCAGATAGGTTACTGGGAAGACGATAAACATATTCCGTTACGCAAACATACTGATGAGGCGTTTGCTAAAGCAGAAGGTATAGCACTAAATGATTGGCTCCAACAAAAGACAGAAATCCTCGAAACCCTACTTTACGCTAGAAGCCTTCGTGAAAGACCAGGGCTAGACCACAAATTATTAGTCAGTTGGAACGCTATAACTGCCAAAGGATTATTAGAATCCTATCGCGTCTTTGAAGCAGATGCGTTTTTAGTTCGAGCCCTCAAAATTTTATCTTGGATAAAAGAGGTGCAATGGGATGGCAGGCAACTGATGAGAGTAAACACCAATAAGCAAAAAAGCGTTGACGCATTTTTAGAAGACTATGCACATACAATAGAAGCCTTCAGCCTAGCCTATCAGTGTACTGGACAGCTTGACTTTTTAGATTTTGCTAAAGTACTGACTGAAAAAGTTGCTGCAGAATTTCAGCATCCTAACAGTAAAATGTGCTTTTTCACCGAAACCAATTCAGCGCTAATCAGCAGAAATATGGAGCTTCATGATAACGTGATTGCCTCAAGCAATTCAGTTATGGCCCATGCTTTTCTAACAATGGGTTACTACTATCAAAACCAAGATTGGTTAAAAAGTGCGCGGCAAATGCTAGAAAATATTTACGATGGCATGGAAACCTATGGATCCGGATATTCAAATTGGGGTCTACTTCTCTGTAGACATTTATACCCGGAAAAGCAATGGCATGTGCTGAATAAAACCTCAACTTTTGAAGTTTTCAAAGCAACCAAGCAATCTCATTATTTGCTTTCATATCATAAAAGTCTTCCTTGCTCTCAAGCGTATACCACTGATGCTATATCGGTTTGTGAGTTCGGGAGCTGTTTTCGTCCAGTCCAAACAATAGAAGAAGCTCTGATCTTGTAACTTAAACGATGATACTCTTGCGGGCCATTGCACGTTGCGCTGCGGCAACCACATCTGGTGTATCAATATGGTATTTAGTCATAAGTTCCATTGGTGTACCTGACTCGCCAAAACTATCATTTACAGCAACATATTCTTGTGGCACAGGATATTGACGACTCAATACTTGTGAAACAGCCTCTCCTAAGCCTCCGTTCATCATATGCTCCTCTGCAGTGACTACACATCCTGTTTTGCCAACAGATTTTAATATTGCGGCTTCATCGAGCGGCTTAATTGTATGCATATTGATCAATTCTGCTGAGATACCAATAGCATGTAGCTCTTTAAGTGCCTCTATTGATTTCCAAACCATGTGTCCACAAGCAATAA
>JAURNL010000078.1 GCA_030830205.1 Crocinitomicaceae bacterium
TATTGACGCTAAAAAAGAACTTGTCAATCAACTATCCATTCGGCTCCAAGAAGTAGCGCAATGGTCTAACTTCAAACACTGGGAGACACAAACCGCATTTGTCCTTGATTTACAAGCCAAATGGAAAACCATTGGATCGGGAAGTCGAAAAGACAACGAAGCGGTTTATCAAGCATTCAGATCGCTTTGTGATGAATTTTTTGCTGCTAAGAAAAACTTTTCTAAAGAAATTGACGCGGCAAGTCAAGAGATTGTTCAAAAGAAGAAGTTAATCATTGAAAAAGCGCAGGCACTAAGCAGTTCCAATGATTGGAAAAATACAGCAGAACAACTCAAGAAGCTCCAGAAACAATGGCAAGACTTGGGTTCTGCAGGCCCGCGCTATGAAAATAAATTGTGGAAAGAATTTAGAGGGGCCTGCAATACGTTTTTTGATGCGCGCCAGGCAATTTTTGCTGAACAAGACGCACAAAATAGTGAGAACCTCACCGCAAAACAGGCTTTAATCGATGCCCTCAATCAATATTCCTTGCCAAAAGACAAGCAGGTTGCATTAGCTGAATTGCGCGAGTTTCAGCAACAATTCAACGCAATAGGACAAGTCGGTCTCAAGGAAAGACAAAAGGTTTACACAGCGTTCAAATCACGGATGGATGAGCTCTATAAAGATCTCAAATTAGAAGGACAAGAGAAGGAGCGCGTGTTCTTTCAGGCCAAACTCGAAGGTTTATTGGCCTCTCCTGATAAACAACGATTATTACAAGCGGAGCGCCAAGAAATTCGCAAGCAAATAGATTTCTTGCAAAAGGATATTTTCACATTGGAAAATAATCTTGGATTCTTTGCCCGATCAAAAGGAGCAGATCAACTTCGTCTTGATGTTCAGAAGAAGATTGAAGGCGCACAAGAAAAAATCCAAGGACTTAAAGCCAAGCTCAAATTGATACCAAATGAATAGTTTTATCAATTTACTATTGCTCGTTATGAGCATGCCAACATTGTTATTTTCCGTATTTGTGGGTTTTGATTTGCCGATCGATTTTCTCAATACTACAGGTGAAAGACTCTATTACAGCAATGAAATTTATCTAGGATTAGGATTGGTCATTCTTATTATTGGGCTACGTCGTAGCATTCGTCGATGGATGGGGGTTTCAATGGTCAAACAAGTCACTAAATTTGTTTGGAATCAACCTATTAGCAAAGAGCGTCAGGTGCGAGTATTCGTATATAATTCATTAGAGGGTGCGGTTTTTTTAAGTCTGGCTTTTGCTCATTGGTTCCTTACTTCGGCCGCTGTATTTGTCCTTCTGGTTTATTTGCTCTTAGCCATAGATTCCTTTCTTTTTGTCATCATCAATAAATCCAAATTTCGGGTAGGCTTGAGTTCTAAGGCAATACTTGTAGCCGACAGAGAAGTCTTGTTAATATACCTAAATGGGCTAAGAAAAGTATCTGTCAGTCAACAAACTATCTATTTCGATTATACCGAAAACCTGCAACTCTCCTTTCCTACAGATTGTATAGAAGCATCTGAAAAGACAGCCTTCTTTGCTGCATTAGAGGGGCAGATTGATCGCAATCGGGTGCTATTTCAGCACACAAAATAGATTTTGTACATTCGTACAATGCTTGGTCAAAGCCCACAAAAGATACTTATCGTTCGCTTTAGTTCTATTGGCGATATCGTACTTACTTTCCCAGTTGTCAAGGCGATTAAAGCTGCGTTTCCAGAATGTCAGGTTGATTATGTATCAAAAAAACAATTCGCAGAATTATTAAAGGCTTGTCCGGAAATTAACCGCGCCTTTTTGTTAGAACGCTCCCTTTCTAGATTGCGTCAACAAATCGATTTGAAGCAATACGATGCAATAATTGACTTACACCATAACCTTCGTACGCGTTTGCTACTGTTTGCAAGTGGTGCGCCGGTTTTTCGTTTTCCAAAAAGTAATTGGCAAAAGTGGTTACTTACAAAATTCAAAGTCCGTCCAAAAAAACGAACCCACGTTGTTGAGCGCTATTTAAGTACGATCCAGAAATTTACTCCGAATGCTACTCCGCTTGCTTCCTTCGTTTTTGCTATTCCAAGTAGTGCCCAATTCAATATAGATGAAAGATTTCAAGTTAAGCCAAAATCATATATAGCTGTTGCCATTGGTGCACAATTTGCTACCAAAAGAATGCCCAAAGATTTACTCGTCGAATTGCTGAACCAGCTTCATGAACCTGTGCTCTTATTGGGAGGAAAAGAAGATGTTGCTACAGCAACATTCATTCTTGAACAAACCAATTCGGAGAAGGTATATTCAGCAGTAGGACTTACAAATATTCATGAATCTGCATGGTTGGTCCAAAATGCGAAAAGCTTACTCACCCACGATACTGGCTTGATGCATATTGGAGCATCATTTGACCTACCAATTCATGTGCTTTGGGGCAATACCACCAAAGATTTTGGCATGTATCCGTATCGATTGGAACAAAAGAATGTCTTTCATCATGAGGTTGCAAATTTAGCCTGTAGACCCTGTTCTAAAATTGGGTATAATGATTGCCCAAAAGGACATTTTAATTGCATGCGCCAACAAGATTTGAAGCAAATTATCAGTGCAATTAATCAGTAAAATTGAAGTTAGATTGGTTTTACTCTTCAAAAAATGAAATCACTCATTTTCAAAGAACAATTTTTTTAATTCTGTGGCTTCTGAGGGTTTCATCTTGCCAGCTAATATCAACGCCAGTTGTTTGCGTCTAAGCGCACCATCATAGCGGGTTTTCTCTTCTTCTGATTCTGGTATAAGGGTCGGAACTTGAATAGGATTTCCATTTTGGTCGACCGCTACAAAAGTGTAGATAGCTTCATTACACTTTTCACGCTGACCGGTCACGGCATCCTCGACAAAAACGTCGACGAAAACCTCCATAGAGGAGGTAAAAGAACGTGAAACTTTAGCTTCAAGGGTAACAATTGAAGCATGATTAATGGGCTTTTGAAAAGAAACATTGTTAACTGAAGCTGTAACAACGACTCTTTTAGAGTGGCGATGTGCTGATACACTCGCAATAACGTCCATCCACGCGAGGAGCTCGCCACCAAAAAGATTACCTAGGGTGTTGGTATCATTGGGCAGTACTATCTTCGTTGTAATAGCAAGAGTGTCAATGGCTTTATTTGCTTTCATAGAACAAAGTTAATCAATCCATGTTATCGATAATATTTATAAAGACAATATTAATAATAAGCCTACTTATTGTATTTTTACAGACTACTATTAAGCGCTATCTAAAGTAACTATGAAATTATACTCTCTTTTTCTGCTCTTTTTTGGAGCCCTATCTCTATTTTCAACAGTTCATGCTCAAAAGCAACAGCGTATTTTGGACCCCCAAAACATGCGTGAAGGTGAAAATGTAGAATATTGCCTGACCCACAAGAAACACACGGCATTGCTTCACAATCCTGAGTACCTTACTGGCCTCGCAATTACAGAGGAAGAAGAAGCAGCTATAGCAAAAAAAGGAGAGAATCAGAAAGCAACGATTTATACAATACCAGTTGTCTTTCACGTACTCCATTTTGGCGGAATAGAGAATATTTCCGACGAGCAAATCTTGAATGCTTTGGCAATTTTGAACCGAGATTACCGTAAACAAAATGCAGATACTGCAAATGTGCATCCTGATTTTCAAGGAATGCCTGCAGACATTGAAATAGAATTCAAATTAGCAACAATAGCACCTAATGGCCAATGCTTCAATGGTATAACACGTACTTTTTCACCTATGAGTTATCAGGGTGATGATGGTGGTGATCAAGTTGATGCCATTGTTGCAGGAAATAATATTTTCAATGGCCAATGGCCAGGCAATAAGTACCTTAACATTTTTATATGTGGAGATATTGGTGGCGCAGCAGGGTACACATACAAACCAAGTAATTGGGGAGCAACTACAATGAAAAATGGAATATGGATTCTCCATGATTATGTCGGCGCTATTGGTACTGGCGGTGTCGGTTCAAGTCGTGCGCTTACGCATGAAGTAGGTCATTGGCTGAATTTAGATCACACATGGGGAGGTAATAACAACCCGGGCAATACCAGTAGTTGTAGCACAGATGACAACGTTCAAGATACGCCCAGCTGTATAGGCGTTACAGCATGTTTGCTTAATGCCAATACGTGCAGCACAGACAACAACTATTGGGGTTTTGATATCCGTGATAATGTTGAGAATTACATGGATTATTCTTATTGTTCCAAAATGTTTACTGAAGGGCAACGCACTCGCATGCGCAATGCGCTACAAGTGTCTAGTACAGGCCGTGCAAATGTTGTTTCCGCAGCAAATCTTTTGGCTGTGGGTGCAACTAGCACTCCGTATTTATGTAAAGCAGATTTCAATGCAGACAAAACAACCATTTGCCTCGGCGATGAAGTACAATTTCAGGATGAATCTTACAATGCAGTAGTTGGTTGGAACTGGACAATCACTCCTTCTACTGGCTGGACTTTTACCAATGGAACATCCGCAACATCACCCAACCCAAGTATATCGTTTGACACACCTGGTATGTACGATGTTCAACTAACTGCTACTGACGGCACCAATAATGATATCGAGAATAAATCAGGTTTTATTCGCGTGTTAGGTACTCCAGCAAGTCTTCCATTTTGGGAAGGGTTTGAATCTTACACAAGTTTAGATAATCTACCTAATTGGGCGCTCTTGAATACGCCACTGAATAATTCGTTTGTAATTGAGTCTAATTTTGGATATTCTGGTACTAAGTGCGCGCGCCTCAATAACTTTGGTCAAGCTCCGTCGAATATCGATGAGCTCACCTCTACCAATATAGATTTATCAGGCATTGATCCAACAACAGGTTCAGTAACACTTTCTTTCCGTTATGCATACCGCAAGAGAACTTCAAGTGACTACGAATATTTGAAAGTTTTCATTACTGGAAACTGCGGAGAGAACTGGGCCCAAAGAAAAACTTTAGGTGGGAATCAACTCTCCAATCAGGTATCAGCTACTGCTTGGGAACCAGCCAGCCAATCTGATTGGGTTACTATCCATATGACAAACGTGACCAGTAATTATTTTTCTGAGACTTTCAGAATGCGTTTTAAGTTTGAAGGGGAGGGCGGAAATAACTTCTTTTTAGATGACATCAATTTATATGCGGGTGCTCCATCCAATGATTTAGTATTGGCATCACTGACAAACAATCAATTCACTGATTTGAATCTTTATCCAAATCCTACAGATGGAGATCTCCACGTCGAGTTTTCAGCACAAGTAGGTGGAGCTGCTCAATTGCAACTTACGGATCTTAGTGGCAAAGTGATTTTTAATTATCCAGTGCAAGTGCAATCAGGTGCCAATCTCATCATTACAGATGCCCATCAATTGGCCTCAGGAAGCTATCTAGTAGTTTTGAAAATGAATGGCGCAAGCTTTACTAAACCGTTTGTAGTCAAATAAAACTTATTCTGTTTTTTTGAAATATTCAAATAGGAGTTTAGCTTTAGCGGCTCCTATTTTTTTTGCAACTACCTCTTCAGATGTTGTGCTCATCTTGCCGATTGTTTTGAATTCTTGAAAAAGTAATTCAATGGTCTTTGGACCGAGTCCTTTGATTTGATCAAGTGAAGAGCCAACTGCATTTTTACTTCGCTGATTGCGATGATGACTTAACCCAAAACGGTGTGCTTCGTCTCTGAGTTGTTGTACCAATTTCAAAGCAAGCGAGCGGCGGTCTAATATAAGAGAGCGGGAAAACCCTGGTTTGTAAATTTCTTCTAACCTTTTGGCTAAACCAACTAGCTTCATTTCATTTTGTAAACCTAGCTCTTGAATGGCTTCTAACGCTGCGCCAAGCTGCCCTTTCCCTCCATCAATTACCACGAGGTCAGGCAAGGCATGTCCTTCTGCAAGCATACGGCCGTAACGCCGACTAACAGCTTCTTTCATGGTACTAAAATCGTCGGGCCCAACAACAGTTTTTACATTAAAGTGACGATAGTCTGCTTTACTAGGTACACCATTCTTGAAAACGACGCAAGCAGAAACAGGATGAGTTCCTTGAAGATTGGAATTATCAAAACATTCAATTTGTTGGGGGACCTTCACTAATCCAAGTGCACTTTGAAGTTCCAACACCGCTTGCATTGGAGCATTTTGAACAGAAGTGCTCTTATTCATAGCTGCTTTTTTAGCCTGTAGTTGTGCATGTCGAACATTATTGACAGCCATTTCAAGCAATTGTTTTTTTTCACCAATTTTTGGGAAAATACTTTTCACATCGGCGAGGGGTATGGCTTCATTTATTCCAATGACAATTTCTTTTGAGTCACTTTCAAAATGTGTGCGCAATTGCGGAATAACTTGACTGTATAGAGTGGAAATAGGCACATCCAAGGGGTCTGATATTTTGGAAGTGTAAGCATGAACAATACTGCCTTCACAAATAACAAGATAACTCAACCAAGCGTCAGATTGGTTTTTTTCTATGTAGCACACATCAAAATTTTGTGTGTGGTCAGAAACCACCATAGACTTGGCTTGGTATTTTGACAACGCATCTATCAGTTCTTTGCAACGTTGAGCCGCTTCAAATTCTTGATTGCTGGCATGGGTTAACATTTCTTTCTTTAGTTGTTGAATAAGAGAAAAGTTTTTACCCTCTAATAGGAGCCTTACAGATTTCAGGGTTTGATCATAGGCGGAACTTAATTGTAGCATTTCACAAGGTCCTGCACATTTTCCGATATGAAATTCCAGACATACTTTGTATTTGCGTTGTTCTAATTTTTGTGTTCGAAGGTCTAAAGCACAAGTCCTGATTTGAAAAAGTTCACGAATCAGTGCTAATAACTGATGCATCTGCTTCACATTTGGATAGGGGCCATAATAGGTGGACCCATCATTGAATTTGCGTCGGGTGGGGAATACCCGAGGGAATGCTTCTTTTTTAACAACAATCCAAGGATAGGTTTTGTCATCTTTTAGGAGCACGTTATACCTAGGCCTGTAGCTCTTGATGAGGTTATTTTCAAGAAGTAGAGCATCAAGTTCACTACTTACAACGGTGAAGCGAAGGTCACGAATGAGTTTGACAAGTGTTCTAGTTTTGCCATCGATATGATCCTTCTGAAAATAAGAACTCACACGTTTCTTCAGATCAATTGCTTTACCTACATAAATGATGATTCCATTTTGATCCAAAAATTGATACACTCCCGGATTGTGGGGCAGCGTAGCTACTTTATTGGATAAATGGTCCTTGTAATTCATACTTCAAAATTAGAAACATTGTGCGGAATAACTCGCTCTTCTTATCTTTGTTCTATGCTAGATGAATTTATCAAGTCCGCATTACAGGAAGATATCCAAGGCGGCGACCATTCTTCAATGGCCTGCGTACCTTTAGAGGCACAGTCCAAAGCAAGCCTTCTAATCAAAGAAAAAGGAGTATTGGCCGGTATGAAAGTCGCAAAAAGGATTTGTGAAATTTATGACCCTTTACTTCAACTGACTCCGTTATTAAAAGACGGAACACTTGTTGAGTACGGAGATATTGCTTTTACATTGGAAGGTTCCGCGCGTTCCATCTTAGCCGTGGAACGCTTGCTATTAAATTGCATGCAGCATATGAGTGGTGTGGCAACTAAAACTGCTCAATACGTGGCACTCATTGCTGGAACCAATTGTACGCTATTAGATACGCGTAAGACTACGCCTGGCCTTAGATTCTTGGATAAGTATGCTGTTGTAATAGGTGGAGGGGCTAACCATCGATTTGGACTTTACGACATGATAATGCTCAAAGACAATCATATCGATTATGCCGGAGGTCTGCAAGCGGCATTAACACGCACTCAAGTATATCTACAAAATCAACATTTAGACTTAAAAGTAGAGGTAGAGGTAAGATCAATGGAAGAACTTGAAGAGCTGCTCACCTTGCCTCAATCATACGATCGAATTATGCTAGATAATTTCACACCTGAGGAACTTAAAATTGCATTAACAAAAATCCCTTCAAACATAGAAACTGAAGCTTCGGGCGGAATTACAGAAAATACCGTTAGGGCATATGCACTAACCGGTGTGCAATATATTTCAGTGGGCGCCCTTACACATTCTGTAAAGGCTTTGGACATGAGCCTCAAGGCAGAGATCTAAAATAGGCAATCGCTATATAGTGATGAGTTGTTTCTCTAATTTGAATTTGAATTTCAGCATCGGGTATTTCGCGTAATATTTTGGCAGAGAGGTAAACAACTCCGTTCATTTCTTTATGTCCTAGGATGCGAATCTCATCTTTAAATGAGAGATGCTCCAAGTCCACCAACTTGTAAATCGCCTCCTTTGCACACCACAGCTGTAGGAAACCATTTTTTTGATTGATTTTGAATAAATTTTTTTCATCATCTACCGCAAATTTATTGATGATCTTGGCAGTATCCCGATGTTTTTCTTCAATATCGATACCGATAGGAAATTTGGCAAAAGCAAGAGCTACTTGAGTACTAGTGTGGCTAATAGAAAGTGACAACTCGATGTCTGAAAAGTAGGGTTTCCCGTTGGGATGATATAATATAGGAGAATTGATATTCAGTGAATTACGCAAGTATCGCGCCCCAAGATATTCTTTTTTTCGTTTCGTATTTGAACGCAGTTGTTCCTGTACAATTTCGGATGGAAAAAGCACAGTGCTATCTAATTCAATGGAATCCATATGAAGTATAGCAATCTCAAATTCTGGATTATTAAACTGAAAATGATCGTACGAAGGCATCATATACTTTCTGATTGTACAAAGATGCGTAAACATCTGATAGAATTTTGATGAATTTTATGTTAAGACTATGGAATTTTCTATATTTACATTCTTTAAAAAACGAGAAATAGTAAAATTTATACGCATTCATATGGTGGGTAGACTGAAATTATTGCTTTTAAGTGTTTTGTTTGTAAGCACTTATGCATTTTCACAATCCGGTCTTGGTACGCTCCGCGGTACCGTGACTGATGAGGCAACCAAAGCTCCATTGGAGTTTAGTAAGGTCTTATTAAAACAGGCTGGCGCCATACGTGGTAGTGCTTTAACGGATGAGAAAGGGAAATTCCAAATCAATGGTATACAGCCTGGTTCTTATGATGTAGAGGTGCGAAATTCCGAAGGCGGGTATCAAAACCTTACCATGCAAGGTGTATCGATCTCCCCAGATCGCATCACTTTCTTGGATAACCTTACCTTATCTACAAAAACACAAGAAACTAAAGAGGTAAAAGTCGTTCGATACAAAGTGCCACTTATTGATAGAGATGGTGGTGCATCGGGTGCAACCGTTACTAGAGAAGACATCGCTCGTCTACCAGCTCGTTCGGCAACAGCAGTTGCAGGTACAGTAGGTGGTGTGAATGTCAATGAAGGTTCTGGTGCTATTTCAGTTCGTGGTACACGTTCTGATGCGACCTATTTCTATATTGATGGTATCAAAGTTCGCGGTTCATCAAATCTTCCAAAATCTGCATTAGAAGAAGTATCAGTTATCACTGGTGGTGTGCCTGCAAACTACGGCGACGTAACCGGAGGTATCATCTCCATTACAACTCGTGGACCTTCTTCTGTGTACTTTGGAAGTTTAGAAGCTGTAAGTTCTGGTATCTATTTCAACGGAGCTGACCCAAATGGTTACGACGGAAAAGTATTTGGTCTTGATAAGTATGGGTACAACCTAGTGGAGGGAATGCTTTCTGGTCCACTTTGGATGCAAAGAGATTCAGCCGGCAACAAAACTCGTCCGCGACTAGGATTTTTAGTGTCTGCTAACTACACTGATCAATTAGATTCTCGCCCACTTGCTGGTGGATCATACCGCATAACCAAAGAAGCACGAGAAGAATTAATTGCTAATCCACTGCGCCCAACTTCTACCGGCTTTGGTACATTCCACAATGCATTGTTCCTTAGAGCCGATGATTTTGAGAAAACAGATTGGCGTATGAACGCTCGAAACAATGTATTCTCTGCATCAGGAAAAATTGATGTGAATACAGGTCCTTCGGTCAACTTACAGTTTGGTGGCTCACTGAACTATTTTAGAGGATCTTCTTATGGGTACGGTTCGTCCTTATTGAATTTTACCAACTTTGGTGTAAGTAAAAATCTTGATTACCGTGTCTATGCACGCCTTACTCAACGTTTTAATAATGATCGTGAAGGTTCAAGTTCCAAGATCAAGTCCGCTCTTTACAGTTTAATGGTAGACTACTCTAAATCTTTTAATGAATCCTATGATCCAAATCACAAATACAATATCTTCAACTACGGACACGTCGGTAAATTTGTTACCACACGTGTACCGTCGTATGAGTTTGACCCAGCAACACAAATGTATGTGCACAACGGATTCCGTGACGTAGAGGTCGATTTTACTCCTTCAGAAACAAACGCTGCTCTAGCAGCCATTACAACTCAGTACTATAATATATATCAAGACAATCCAATTGGTCGTTACGAAAACCTTTTCCAGATTCAACAAGGAAATGCCTTACGTAATGGTGATTTGCCAAATAGTGTTTATGGAATTTGGGCAAACATTGGCGCACCTTCTAACGGTTTTGGCAAGTCTGAAAATGATCAATTCCGCGTAACAGGTGCTGGTTCAGTAGTGTTAGGAGACCACTCCATCTCTTTAGGATTTGAATACGAGCAGCGCGTAGATCGTGGTTGGACAAGCGGAGATTTTGGTCCAACAGGTATTTGGTCAATTGCCCGACAATTAGCTAACTTCCATATCAGAGAACTCGACCTCAATTCAGGAGTAGTTACAGATTCTGGATCATTTAAAGCCATCACCTATGATCGCTTAAATGCTGGAGATGCCTTCCAGTCAGGTACAGGGGAATATGGCGGACAAGTAAATAATGATCAACAGTCTTTCTTTGACTACAATCTACGTCAAAAATTAGGTTACAACCCAGCTGGAACCGATTTCATTGATATCGATCAGTACGATCCAAACTTATTCCAATTTGACATGTTCTCTCCGGATGAGCTACTCAATAGTGGCCAATCTTTTGTTTCATATTGGGGTTATGATCACAAAGGAAACAAAGTACGTGGTAATACTGACATCAATAAATATTTCAATGAATTTGATGAAAATGGTAACTATCGTCGTTTTGTTGGTGCTTTTCAACCAATATATATGGCTGGATACATCATGGATAAGTTTGCATTCAAGGACATCGTTTTCAATGTAGGTGTCCGTGTTGATGTATTTGATGCCAACCAACCAGTATTAAAAGATCCTTATTTATTCTACACAGCTAAGACCGTTCAAGAAGCACGTGCTTTGGCTTCAAGTGATCCAAATCAGTATGGTTGGGTTAACTTACCAGAAGGTATGGGTGATGACTATGTGGTTTATGTTAACGATGTAAACAATCCTTCTGGTATCAATGGTTTCCGTAATGGTGCACAATGGTACGATGCAACTGGTACTCCAATTGAGGATCCTTCTAAAATCCGTGGAGCGGCAGGAATTGCCCCTTGGTTACAAGACCCATCTTTAGAAACGCCTACCGCAGAGTCATTTGAAGATTATAAGGCTCAGGTGAATGTAATGCCGCGTATTGCATTCTCTTTCCCAATTTCTGAAGAAGCATCTTTCTTTGCTCACTACGATATCCTTACCAAGCGTCCAACTTCTGGATTCCGCTTTAATCCTTATGAATATCAATTCATTCAAACCCGTAACGCTGTCATTAGCAATGCCAACTTACTACCTGAGAAAACTGTAGATTACGAACTTGGTTTCCAACAAGTAGTCACCAGAACCTCTTCAGTTAAAATTTCTGCATTCTACCGCGAACAACGCGACAACGTTCAGTTGATCAATGTGTTTGAGGCTTACCCAGTAACTTACAAGACTTTCGGTAACCGTGACTTCGGTACAGTTAAAGGTTTAACGGTTGCTTACGATATGCGCCAAACAGGAAATATCCGCATGACTGCTAACTATACTTTACAGTTCGCAGATGGTACTGGTTCAGATGCTACTTCAATGTCTGCACTTGTGAATGCCGGCTTGCCAAACTTACGTGTAATCTTCCCATACAGCTATGATCAGCGACATGCTTTCAACTTTACATTTGATTATCGTTACGGTGAAGGTCAGGACTACAATGGTCCAACTATCGGCAAGACACGTATTTTTGAAAACACAGGTCTTAACTTAATAGCTAACATTAACTCTGGATCGCCATACTCTTCTCAGACCTTTATTACTGACGAAGGAATTGGTAACCTCAATGCAGGTATCAACGGAACCTTGAACGGTTCACGCTTACCTTGGCAATACCGTTTAGATATTCAAGCGGATAAAACCATCAACATTGAATATGGTAACAAAGAAAATAAAAAGAAAACGGCTTTCTTACAAGTCTATGTCCGTGCCACGAACTTATTCAATCAATTCAATGTCTTGAATGTATACCGTGCTACTGGTAACTGGGATGATGATGGTTATCTTGCTGCAGCAGCAAGCCAGACTTCCATTCAAAACCAAATTGATGAGCAATCTTTCCGTGACTACTACACCATGAAGATTCAGAATCCGTTTAACATCAGTGTACCTCGAACAATTCGTTTGGGTGTAAAATTTGATTTTTAAGAAGCTTTAACGAAGTATTATGAAAAAGCAATTCATTGCCGCGTTTATTGGTCTAACCGTATCTTGTACGCAAGCGTTCGCATACCTAGGCCCTAATGACAAAGATTACAAACCTACTGCAAAACCAAAGGCGAACTGTAGCCCAGCAACAGCCAAGTTGACAATGAAATTCAACGATGTTGCTGCATTGATTGAGCAGGGAGGAAGTATGTTCCAAAACCGTGCTGCCGGTGTAGCTGCCTATGAGGTTCCGAAAGGAAGTAATCGCTTTGCAATTTTTGCAGGAGCCCTTTGGATGGGTGGTACAGACGTCAACGGTCAGCTCAAGCTAGCTGCCTTACGCTACCGTTCAGGTAACGACTTTTGGCCTGGCCCCTTAACGGTTACCCCAGGGACGGGAACATTTAATCCACTCAATCCAGTCGGAGATGACGCAATCCGTGATTTTGGCGAGGCTAACATTGATCCTGATCAGTGTATTGCGTATGACAAATTCTATACGATCAGAAAGGCAGAAGTCATCAAATTCAACATATGGTGGGAGTGTAACTCTGGTATTACAACTGAAGGTTGCGATGAAATCACCGCACCTACCAATGACGAACTCAATCGTATCTACGGATGGCCAGCACATGGTGATGTTTCGAGAGGTCAAGATTATTTCTTAGCTCCATTCTATGACCGTGACCAAGATGGTAATTACAATCCAGACAACGGTGATCACCCATGGTACGACGACATCCTAGGTCGAGATGATATCGAATGTGGAATAGACCGTCGTATTTCCCTCTATGGTGATGAAACACATTGGTGGGTATTCAATGACAAAGGAAATATCCATACCGAAACCAACGGTGATCCTATTGGTATGGAGATTCGTGCGCAAGCATTTTCTTTTGCCACCAATGATGAGGTTAACCGTATGACTTTCTACAACTACGAACTTATCAACCGTGGTACACAAACGCTTTACAATACTTACTTCTCTCAGTACCTAGATGCAGATATTGGAAACTATGCAGATGACTACACTGGTTGTGATGTTTCTCGTGGTTTGGGTTATATGTATAACGGCGACCTTCTAGACGAGTCTGACGGAGGTAAATTAGGTTACGGTGAAAATCCTCCTGCAATTGGTTGTGACTTCTTTGAAGGACCTTATCAAGATGCAGATGGATTAGACAACCCTGGTCCATACTTCGACGAAGCTACTCAAACGGAAGTAGTGCCTACGGTTGTAGATGCGCTTGCCAACAATGGTATTGTTTACAAAGGAATTGGTATTGGTTATTCTGATGGAATTATCGATAACGAACGTTTCGGTATGCGTCGCTTTACTTACTATACGTCTACATCTGCTTATCCATACAATGACCCAGGGCCAGCCGCAGAATACTACAACTTTATGGAAGGTCAATGGGCGAACGGTTCAGAGATGTACTATGGAGGTTTGGGTTATGTAGGTTCTGCCGGGGTTACAACAACACTATCTGATTACATGTTCCCGGGAACTTCTGATCCATTACATTGGTCAACAGCAGGAGAAGATATGTCTGCTGCATTCCCTAATGGTTGGGATGAGTCTACAGACAACAATCCTTCTGGGGACCGTCGCTTTGTCCAATCTGCAGGTCCGTTCACCCTTCGTCCTGGAGCAATCAATAACATTACTGTTGGTATCGTCTACGGCCGGAGTACAGACGGTGGATTGATGGCATCTGTAGAAGCAATGAAACGTGCAGACACTAAAGCACAAGCACTTTTCGATGCATGTTTTAAAATTCTTTCGCCACCAGATGCATCACGCCTAACA
>JAURNL010000079.1 GCA_030830205.1 Crocinitomicaceae bacterium
ATTACCATCTGGTAAAATAACATCCCGATAAATATTAGTTAGAGGAACCTCCGCAGTAGGGATGAGGTAAAAGTCATCTTCTTTTACGTAATACATTTGTCCTTCTTTATCTGGAAGCTGCCCTGTACCATAACCACTTGCTTCATTTACCATGTGAGGAGAAATGAATTCTTCGTAGCCCGCTGCAATAGCTTCGTCGAGAAAAAATTGAATGAGCGCACGCTGTAATCTAGCTCCTTTGCCTCGGTAAAATGGAAAACCTGCTCCGGTAACCTTTACGCCAAGTTCAAAATCGATGAGTTTGAATTTTTTTGCAAGATCCCAATGCGGTTGAGCCGTAAAATCAAATTGAGGTATAGTACCTGCTTCAAAAACATGCTGGTTGTCCTCGGCATCGCGCCCTTTTATAACGGCCTCATTTGGCACATTAGGCAAGGTGTAAAGTAATGATTGTAGGGAGTCTTCTAATGTGCTGACTTGTTCTTTAAGCGCAGCTTCTTGAGATTTGAGTCCACTTGTTTTTTCTTTAAGCACATTTGCTTCTGCCTGTTTACCCGATTTAAATAATTCACCAATAGAACGGGCAAGTTGATTCATTTCAGCAGCAACTTGATCGAGTTGGGTTTTGGCCATTCTCCAATTTTGATCAGTTTCAAGGATGGCTTCAATGGTTTGACTAGCATCGATATTTCTTTTGGCCAAACCTGCAAGGATGGCTTCTTTTTCTTGACGAATGCGTTGAATTTCTAACATAACTACTCGATTGTGACACAAAAGTAAGCAAATACCCTTAAAATCACTGATGTTGTCAATACTATGCTGTTGATTATTCCTTGAATATTCGAGCTTCGTAGTGGAGAATTGCGCTAATTTTGGAGGATGAGTTTGCACCAAGTAAAAATTGTAAGCAAGAGTCACCACGATGCTCCAACCTATCAAACCTCGGGTTCATCAGGTATGGATGTTCGCGCAGTGTTAGCAGCACCGCTCACATTGGCTCCTATGCAACGCGCCCTTATCCCAACGGGGATTTATTTAGAAATGGATGAAAGCCTAGAATGTCAAGTTCGGCCCCGAAGTGGTCTTGCGCTTAAGAAAGGATTAACGGTTTTGAATACCCCTGGCACAATTGATGCCGATTACCGAGGTGAAGTTGGTGTGATTCTTGTAAACTTGTCTTCTGAAGCCGTTACGTTAGAGGATGGTGAACGTATTGCACAACTTGTTTTTTGTAAAGTAGAAAAGGTTAACCTAATTCAAGTTCAAGAACTTAGCTCCTCTGAGCGCGGTGACGGCGGATTTGGAAGTACCGGAACAAAATAAAGAATTTATGAAAGTAATTGTCCCTATGGCGGGTCGTGGAAGCCGCCTCAGACCACATACGCTAACCATCCCTAAACCACTTGTTCCGGTTGGCGGCAAGCCGATCGTACACCGATTAGTAGCCGATATCGCACGTGTATGTGCCGAACCTATTGAGGAAATTGCATTTGTTGTTGGTGAATTTGGTGAGGCAGTTGAACAAGAACTTTTGTCTGTCGCAAAAAGCTTGGGTGCCAAAGGCAGCATTCATTATCAATTAGAAGCACTTGGAACTGCCCATGCTGTTTTATGTGCTTCCGCAGCACTTGATGGTCCTGTGGTGGTAGCATTTGCCGACACCCTTTTCAAAGCTGATTTTAAGATTTCTCATGAAGACGAAGGCATATTATGGGTCAAGCAAATTGAAGACCCAAGTGCTTTTGGTGTTGTGAAACTCGATGCAAAGGGTCATATTGTTGATTTTGTAGAGAAACCACAAACATTTGTCTCTGATTTAGCCATGATTGGCATTTACTATTTCAAAGATGGCGCACGCCTTAGACAAGAACTACAATACCTCATTGACAACAATGTGGTGAAAAGCGGAGAGTACCAATTGCCTGATGCCTTACGAAGATTGACTGAAGCAGGCGTTGCATTCAAACCAGGCACAGTAGATGAATGGCTGGATTGTGGAAACAAAGAGGTAACTGTTCAAACCAATCAACGTGTTCTTGAGCATGATGCCGAGGCGGGCAGGCTACAGAACTTAACGTCTGATATTTTGGATAGCGTCATTATCCAACCCTGTTATATTGGTCCAAATGTGCGTATTGAACGATCGATTGTTGGTCCTCATGTTTCTTTAGGCGAGGGCAGCGTTTTATCAGATGTAAATATCAACAACGCTATTGTAGGTCAGCAAACTAAACTGACAAATGTAAATTTATCAGGAGCCATGATTGGTTCCAATGCACAATTCAATGGCCGCGCTAAAGACCTTAGCCTCGGTGATTATAGTTCTGTGAATGAATAAACTGATTTACCTCCTCGCATTGGCTGTACTTGCCTCTTGTAAGTTGCAACAACCAACAGCTGCTTTACAAGACCCGGTATACATTCGGCAGTTTCATAGCGGTGTGCGAAGCATGTTGAATGCACAAAATGAAGAAGCTATAAAAGCTTTTCAAGCCTGTTTAGAAAAGGACCCCAAAGATGCCGCAGTACATTATGCGCTCTTTCAAATTTATTTAAAACAAGAACATTACCAAGAGGCGGCTTTTCATACTGAACAAGCAGCAGAATTTGACCCTAAGAATCTTCATTACAAGCGTGAATTAGCTTTTATGTATCAACAACTGGGCCAACATCAAGATGCGGCAGTCGTTTTCGAGGCCTTATTAAAAGCAGACCCAAAAAACATTGATTATTATAGTGGAGCACTTAAAAGTTACCAAGAACTTAATAAGCCCAGCAAATCTCTAATAGTCATTGAGAAATTGGAACAACAACTTGGTGAGAATCCGAATACCGTCCTTGAGAAATTTCGACTTTTTCAGCAAATGGGAAAAACCAAAGATGGAGTTGCGCTCTTGGAAGATGCGCGTTTACGTTTCCCAACGGAGCCCAGCATTCTTGCCAATTTAGTAGATCATTATTTTCGTTCCCAAAATTATTCAGCAGGTTTTGGCTTGCTCAAAGACCTTGTTGAAGCCGACCCAGAGAATGGCGTCGCACTCTTGATGTATGGTGAAATGCTGTACCGTTCCGGTAAGAAAGATGAGGGAAAAAAATACCTACATGCTGGAATTTTATCACAAGGACCAAGTCTCGATCAAAAAATGAATATTTTGATCATGCTTATCAATGACAAGGCACCGGGTGGCATTGATCATCAATTAGAGCCACTTGTAAAGTATATGACTCAAAACTTCCCTAACGAAGCCAAGGCGCATTCAATAGCCGGAGATTATTTTTATGTTGCTGGGCAGATAAAATTAGCCATAGAAAGTTATCAGCAAACCCTTCGTTGCGACCCCGACTTGTACCCGGTCTGGAATCAACTCCTCATATTAGAATACGAGCAAGAGTCTTGGACTAATCTACTCTTAGATGCATTGAGTTGTGCAGAATTATTTCCTAGCCAGCCTGTACCATTCTTTTTCAAGGGCATGATGTTAAATAGAGTTGGAAAACATGCCCAAGCACTTGAGAGTCTTGAAATCGCGAAATCTTACATCATCAACGACAATGCCTTGTTAGCAGAAACGATGTTACAAATTGGACATTCGTATTTAGGCATGCAACAGCAAGAACAAGCTATGGCAGCTTTCAAAGAAGCCTTGAGTTTTGGCAATAATGAACTAGAAATCAAATATTTACATTATTTCTTGCAGTATAAAATTGAAATCAACCAAACGACGCAACGTATTGAAGAACTTGCATTGAAAACACCAAATGATGCAGGCATTAGATTTGAATTGGCATTTGCTGCCTTTCAAGCCGGACAATACCAAAAAGCGCTTCAAGAAATCCAATCGATTTCTACCAAAGAATTTCTACTAACTGCTGCCTATCAAGAACTTCTCGGAGACATTTATTTTCATTTAGGGCAAGCGCTAGAAGCTAATAATTGCTGGCAGAAAGCACTCACTTTTGGAGAGGGGAGTATTGTTCTATCCCAGAAAACCACACAAAAAACTTATGTTCAAAATCCATAGTATTTTCCTTTTTGGTCTTTTGATGTTTGGCTTTACTGCATGTAAAACTCAAGAGGCTATTGCCATCCAAGGAGATTTAGAGAAGCTTCCGAAAATCAAAGATAAAGAATTGATAGACCGTATTGATAGCCTTTCTCATATTGAACCTCAAACCTTTTACAGTAAGCTAACGGTTTCATATAAAGACCTAAGCAAGCCAAACAATGAAAGTGAAATTTCATTGAAAACCTCACTCAAAATCGTCAGTGATAGTGCTGTTTCTGCTATTATTACTTATGCGCGCATACCAGTTGTAACGGCTCTTGTAACACAAGATACACTTTGCGTTGTCAATAAACGAGACCGTTGCTTTACTATTGCCTCATTGGTTTATTTAAAAGAATTATTTGGAGTGGACTTTTCTTATGAAAACATCGAGGAAATTATTTACGGCAAACCGCTAGATTACCAGATCACACAAAAATATTTTGTAGATAATGACCCATTCCACTACAGTATTTCAACCCATAAAAAACGAGATCGTAAAAAACTTGATCGCAAACAAAGTGATGATCTTATCATTCAATACCGTCTTTCTGAAAATGCCAAGGCGCTCAAACAAACCCGTATCTGGAGCGTAGAGGATTCAACAGAAATCAGTGTGGTGTATTTAGAAAGACAACAATTTAATGGCTATGATTTGCCAATGAATGTGGAAATAAACATACGAACGCCAAAAAAGACAATCCTACTCACGTTACTTTACGATCGTGTTGAAGTCAATGAACCTCAAGAATTAATCATCGTCATACCAGAAAGTTATGAAAAATGTGATTAGCCTCATTTTGATTTTAGTGGTAGCACTATCTGTGCATGCCCAACAAGATCAAAATAAACTCAAGCGAGAACAACAGAAATTAGAGAAGAGAATCTCTAATACCAAAAAGTTATTGAATAAAGTCAAAAACAATAGCCAAGCATCACTTAATGAAATTCGTTTAATCGAAAATCAAATTAAAAACCGCGAGGCATTGGTCAATCTCTTCGACAATCAAGTTCGGAGTGCAGAAATGAAAATTGTTCAGAAAAAAATCGAAATCAAAAGATTACGTTCTAAACTCAATCAATTAAAACAGCAATACCGCAAAATGTTCATATATGCCTATAAACACCGAGGTAACTATAATAAAGTAATGTATTTGCTAGCTTCTTCAGATTACAATGAGGCCTTGAGGCGCAATCGCTACCTAAAAAAAGTAGCTGCTATTCAACGTAAACAGGCTGCACTTATCAAGCAACACCAACAACTTATTCTCAAAGAAATCAAGCAAATTGATTCAGAAAAACTCATCAAGCAAAGAGCCTTGGAGGAGAAAAAACAAGAACGGGAACTGATTGAAAAGGATAAAAACAAAAAGGAAAAGTCCTATCAAAAATTTAAAAAAGAAGAACAAGCCTTAATTGGACAGCTCAAAGCGGACGAGCGCAAAAAGCTACAACTTAAAAAACAGATAGATGCTGCAATTAGAGCAGATATCGCAAGGGAACAAGCAAAAGAAGCAGCGCGTCAAGCTGAACTTGCTAAAAACGCTAAAGAAAGCGCTAATTCAAATAAAGGAGATGCTGGTAAAAGTAGTACAACAGCGGCCCCAAAAATTGTGGCCACGCCAATTTCTACCGAAGGCGCTGCAGTTGGAAAAAGTTTTGCAGCTAACCGCGGACGACTCCCGTGGCCTGTAGACAATGGAAGTATTACTGAAAAGTTCGGCAGAAACTACCACCCAACATTAAGTGGCGTAGAATGGAATAATAATGGTATCGATATAACTTGTAATAGTAGCTCAAAAGTAAGGGCAGTATTTGAAGGAGAGGTCACTACCGTATTTTCAGTGGCTGGGGCAGGCAAGGTTGTCATCATTAAGCACGGGGCTTATCGAACCGTATATGGTAATTTGGCAGAAACATTTGTTGGCGTTGGCTCAAAAGTATCTACCAAACAAGCTATTGGCACACTTCTAAACGACAGTGGCGTGTCGGTTTGTCATTTCGAAGTCCATGAAGTGGTTGGTGTAAGTCCAGTAACGCTTAATCCATCACTTTGGATTGGTCGTTAATCAGCAATTCACGTTCGTATACAAGCCACATAGCACAGATTCCCCAAATAGGAACTGCAGCCTTGTCTGTATCTAGGTAATTATTTAGAAAGGCATGAATAAAGTAAGTAGCAAGAGCCATAATCGTGCTTAATACAATAATTCGATCTGACTTCATGGATTTTGGGAGCCGATGGTAGAGCGTAATTCCAGTATAAAATATGGCAAAAACTAGAGCGATTAATGTGAGCATACCTATAAGCCCGGTTTCGGCTAGCGCGCCCAAATACTCACTGTGCGCATTTCCCATATCCCCAAAGTTAGTCGAGATAATTGTGAGGTTTTCTGGTCGTTGAAATGGTGCATATTCAAAGGCATAAGTTCCTGGCCCATATCCAAAAATAGGTCTTTGCCTGAACATTTCTATGGCACAACTCCAACGATTGATTCGTTCGAGATTAGAAGCATCTGTAGAAATATTAGCAGCACTTTGCAAGCGCTCATCAAAAGATTCCGTCGTATGCTCATACTTGTTGCGCTCAAGTTCCATTTGAATCCGATCCCATTGCAGTAATATCACGAGCATTCCGATGCCAGCCAAAATCGCTAATGGTTTCCAGGATATTTTGTAGTAAAGTAAAAAGGCTACTCCGATACTCCCAACCACACTTAACCAGGCAGCTCTAGTGTAGGAAAGAACCAATCCTACCAAAATGATGACAATAATTGTGATGAGCGTCATTTGTACTAAAGGATGGTGTTTTTTATAAAGATAGAGTCCAAATGCCAGCGGCAGTACAAGTGCGACAATTGCCCCGTAGATGGTATGATCTTTAAAAAATGGGGACATCACCCAATGTCCTTCCTTCTCTCCAAAACCATAAAAAGAATGATGAATGAGCGTGTATAAAATTACAATGACTGTTGCGCTTATAAATAGCCATAGAAAAGCAATGCGATTTGCTTGTTTTTGAAAAAAGTAGGTTCCAAAAAATAATATGGGAACAATGAACCAAAGCCTGGCTAAAATGAATTTCAACGACACAATTGGATGACTACTTGTGATAGCTGAAATGAGCAACCATAAGAGATAAATAATAACCGTCCATATGAGGGGACTACGCCATATTTGTACAGGTAAAAATCCTTTTTTTATTTGAATAGCACTAAGTAAAATCATCAAACCAAACAACAACGGTTCTGTAGGAATGAACAAACCAAAATCACTGGTGTATTCTTCAATATTAATGGAGAGTGGGGTTAGGAAAGCCAAACTCAAGAAAAGCTTTTCCGTTTCAAAAATGGCAAAGTAGATGGCAAGAAGGCCAACGGGGATTAATGAAAATACACTTGGGTCGTTCATTTGAACTTTATGCTGCAGCCTGTTGAAGCTCCTTAATTCTTTGTCGGATCAATAGGAAGAAAAGCCCAAATAGAAAGCCTCCAATCGTTGAAACTAAAACAATGATCATTCTTTTTGGTTTTTCTTTACGGTCGGCAACTACTGCTCTTTCAACTACGAATTTATGATTAAAGTTCGCGTTAGCATCTGATTCCGCTTGTTCATAGGAGACTTTAAAATCTTCAATCTTTACGATTTTTTCATTTCGCTGGTATTCTAGCCCATCGTAAACCGAACCGTACTTACTATTAGCTTCAATTTTTTTACGAAGTTCTTCTTTTTCTTGAGGGTTTTTGGCGTCAACTAAAGCCTGATAAAGTGTTGCTCGGGTATCATTGGGTAAGACGCCTAATTTTGCAAGATCTTCCAATTGTTGCAATATAGAATCGCGTTCTTTTTCCATTTGTTGCTTTTTACGCAAATTGATTTGAAATGCCGGAATAGTGCGCTCTCTAATCATTTCATTTTTGATGGTATCAATCAACTCAACTATGTCATTGGCCATTGCAGCAGCTTGCTTCGGGCTTTCATCAAGCACATCAATTTGAATAGATCCATATCGAGTTCTGCTAAAAGTAAAATGTTGATTATATGCCTTATTGAGTTTGTAGTATTTATTTGGATCTGATTTGGAAATTTCGTAGTCTTTCATAAGGTCATATTTCTGAACAATACGGTCCCTAATGCGAGAGGAAGATAAAATCTGAACGAGTTGTTCGGCCTGTTCCTCTTCTCCAAAGTCCATAGCTGCTGCTTTCACATTACGTTGCTCTGAGAACGACACATTGCTTGAGGCTGCAGGAAAAACAATTGCAGAAGATAGATATAGCGGAGTAATAAGAAAGGAAACGATAATAGAAACTATGAATGCTACACCCGTAAAAATGAGTAGAGATTTACGCTGATTCCAGAGAAATATCAAAAGTGCGTTGCGTTGATCTGTTAGGTTGTTACTTTCCATAATGCTTACTTGCGGCCAATTTTTTTTCAAAGCTATGACAATAACTCCGAAAATCCATAATTATTGCGTTTTAGTACGCTTTTGAACCAGTGAAATGAGTTCTTTGATATCTATAAATCTTAGCGCTAAAAGCGTGATGAGCGTTGCTAAAATATCGAATACCAAGATCCAATTACCGTATACAAAGCCAATCGGGGTCCAATCAACAATAATAAACCAAAAGAATAAGATAAAAATGAGCAATGGGTATCTATAGAAGTGCCGATCAATAAATGGTAAAGCAAACAGGCGTTTACAATAAAAAGCCTGTGCCATTGCAACAAGAATTTGAGTAAAAGCAGCTACCCCTGCGGCAATAACCGCAGCCCCATTGAGTACTTTTGGCAGCAAGATTAAATTCAAACTTATATTGACCAATAAACCTATGAAGGATATGCTATTCAATACCTTTAATGAGCTATTTGCCGTAAGTAAGGAGCCATAAATAAGGTTTGATGCCATCCCAAAAAAAGCGATACTTAATAGAAATAATATACCGCCGCTATCTACAGATGTACTGTTATAAATTTGATCAATTAGGAGACTACCTCTCATAAGGCTAAAAATGATAAAAGCTAAACTCGAACCGAGCAATAGTTTAGAAGCCTGCGAAACCAACGTTGCAATCACTTCTGGCTTTTCTTTGATCAATTTAGAAAACATCGGATAAAGCAAGCCCGCGAAAACCATCGCAAACATATAAAGGGCATCAATCAAGCGGTAGGCTTGCGCATAATAGGCCGCTTCTTGCGCCCCATTTAACGAAATATGCAGGAGCAAAAGTGCATCTATACGGGTATATAGCGTCATCAATACAATAAGTAAGGCAAAGGGGAGCGCTTTTTTTACAATTGGCAGGATAGTACTAAAATTTGGCCATTCAAATTTAGGTCGCATGTAGTAAATTGTTAGTCCACCTGCTATAAGAAAGCTTAACGCATAACAAACAAATTGAAAAATGCTATATGACTCAATGTCGATGAGTTTGAAACCATCTGGATAAAAATAAATGATGTAGCCTAGAGATATGATGAGCAGAAGGCGATCGAGCACGCTCAAAAAGGCATCTAGTCGAAAGCGTTGTTGGCCGGCAAAATAACTCCTAAAAAAAGCGATATTGGCAATTAAAAATTGGTTCAGGCCCAGCAGGAGAATGAGCTTATATTCGGTCCATGACAAGGTTATAAAAACTTTAATTAACCCAATTCCAGAAAGATATAGCAGCATTAGTAAGATACGCAGGCCAAGGATAGACGAAAATAACTTTTTGGCTTCTGTTATGTTTTGGGCACTCAGTTGTGTACTGTAATTATTGATGCCAAAATCGAATACAATTGAAATGATGAGGCTAAAATTGAAAAATGCGAAGTATATTCCGTATTGCTGGCCAACTATGTTTTGTACTGCAGCATCGATTGCAAAAATCGATATCGGTTTCACAAGGAGGTTTAGCCCTAGTGAAAAGAATAGATTGGAATAAAAACTTCGTTCCCTCATGCACCTGAATGGTCAGGCCCAAAGATAGGATTTTCTATTTATTAGCGCAGTAAATTCACATGGCCTGTAAGAACCTTGCGTTCGTCAAGGTCTGGATTTTTGTACAGGATTCGATATGTGTACATTCCTGTCGGTGCAGCCAATGCATCTGGCCCATATGTGCCGTCCCAACCTATTGTAGAATTATGACTTTCAAAAATAATTTCTCCCCAGCGGTTATATATTGTCAGCTCATAGTTTTGAGCATCAAAACCAGAGTAGAAAACGGGGCAAAATATTTGATTGTTTTGATCACCGTCAGGCGTGAAAGTGTTCGGAATATAGAGTAATTCATTGTATTGGTATCCAATGCTAAATGATGTTGCATCTGAACAAAGTAAATCTGTGAGTGCAGTAAGCGTGATGGTATAGCCGTTCATTGTACCTTGAAAAACGTGTGAAGGCTCAAAATCATTAGAGAATTGCCCATCCCCAAAATCCCAAATATAGTTCGTAGCCCCGATTGATAAATTGCTAAACATAACGTACTGAGCTTCTTGTGTGAAAACGCTAATAGGCGATTCAAAATCAGCTACCGGTAGGTCTTCTACATAGATATAAGCTAATTCGGTGTGCGAATCATAGCAACCAAAAGAGGTGGTTGCTGCCAAACTGACATCAAAAGTGCCGCCATTTCCAAATACGATTGTTGGCGCAATTCCAGAAGCAGAAAGACCATTGCTTGTAGACCAGCTATAAGTTGCATTGGTTGCATCATCTGCCGCAAAACTAACGGCTAGTGGAGCGCAACCTACTATAGGTGTAGCACTAAAAGTAACGACAGGAAGCGGATGAACCGTAACTGAGCCCGTAGCGGGTAAACTCGGACAATTATTCAGCGTGTAAATCACTGTTAATGTCGTATCTTGAAGCGGTGTAAAAGTTTGGTTGGCACCACCCAAAACACTATTTGGGCCCCATAAATAGTTGCCGCCAGGTAGGTCTGGTGTAGCAGTTAGTGTAACAGGATCCGTTTCACAAATTGTTTCACTTGTGAGGCTAACAACAGGAATGGGATTTACCGTTACTTGTGCAGTTGCCGAAGGACTTGTACAGTTATTTAGGGTGTAGGTAACTGAGTAGTTTGTACTACTTGCAGGGCTTATACTTATGGTGTCGTTGGTATCGTTTGTTGACCAAAGAAAACTGCCCCCAGCAAGGTTAGCTGTAGCTACTAAATCAATTACATCACCAAAACAAATAACTGCATTAGCAGTCTGAACAACAGGAATTGGGTTTACTAAAACAGTTGCACTTGCGGTATCTTGGCAAGATAACAAATCGTAAATCACAGTATAAGTTGTTGTTACAGCAGGACTAACCGTAATGCTAGAGCTGCTTGCAACGGTCGGGGTCCAGGAGTAAGTGCCACCAGGTAGGTCAACACTTGTATTGAGTGTGGTGGAACCGCCAAAGCAAATAGTGTCGTTAGTGGTACTAATAACAGGATACGGCTTCACGACAATAGTACCGCTCACACTAGGGGAGACACACCCATTAGCACTTGTGAAAACAACGCTGTAGTTGGTTGTTGTGGTAGGGCTTTCCGTTAATGTTGCTGTTGTAGCGCCGGTGCTCCAAAGGTAGGTTCCTCCGGCTGTTACATTATTTAC
This sequence comes from Crocinitomicaceae bacterium, assembly GCA_030830205.1. GTDB lineage: Bacteria > Bacteroidota > Bacteroidia > Flavobacteriales_D > Crocinitomicaceae > UBA952. Next base: position 11,646 of record JAURNL010000079.1, read on the forward strand.
GAAAAGTGTACCGGTAGTACCAATACAAATAGAATCAGTTGTTACTACTGGTTGCGGAGTTGACTCGACGGTTACAGTTACATTGGCGGTTCCGGTACAACCAGCTGCCGTATATTCGACGGTATATGTGGTAGTAGTGCTTGGTGAAACCGAAAGGGTAGGGCCGGTACCAATTTGTGTACTATTTAAGAACCAAGTAAAGGTTCCTCCTGGAGTAGGTGAGCTAGCCGTAAGCGTGCCGGTTCCACCAGAACAGATGGTAATTGGAGCAGCTGTAATTGTTGGTCCGGGATTTACAGTTACTGTAGTTGTGGCATTTACTGTACCACAATTTGGCACTGTTAAGGTGACTGTGTACGTGCCTGCCGCCAATGTAGTTGGACTCGGGATAGTTGGGTTTTGCAGTGTGGAGGAATAATTATTTGGACCTGTCCAAGCCCAAGAATAATTTGCCCCGGTCGGGTTTGGAGTAGCGTCTAAAGAAAATGGCTGGCCAGCACAAATTGGCCCCGTATTTGAGGCAGTTAATGTTGGAGTCTGACAGCAATTAATATACATTGTAATACGCCCAATGTTATAATTAACTTCTGACCAAATGTTCGCCATGGCTGCCCCAGTACCTGCCGGACAAGATTGCATCCCACTACGCTGTAGTGTCGTATTGAATCCGTTGATACTTGTCACAAAATTTGCCGGGCCATAGCTATTGACACAATTTGCACCCCTAGCACCGTATACACCTATGATCTCGCCGGATGCTACAGGAATATTACAGGCAATTACTTGATTTGCCGGGGCATTTGAAATAGAAAATAGTTGAACAAAATTATTTGTTGTTGCTGCAAATGCGGGAGGTGGTCCTGCGGTGAAACGAACAACACGAATGGTTTGAGTTCCAGTAGGATTGGCATCGGGTGGTATATATAATCCACAAATGGTAAAACTTGTAGGCGCTGTAAAATGGTAGCCACGTATCATACTAGTGAAAGTGTTTGTCTGTGTGCCAACACTAATAGGTGTCCCTTGGGCGAGAATTTCGCTAAAAAAAGAACTTAGTATGAATGTGAGTATTAATATTTTTTTCATTTATCTAATCAAATTTACATGACCTTTAATAGTCTGACGCTTGTCAATTGTTGGTAGTTTGACAGTAATCAAATACGTATACGTACCATTTTGACAAGGGTTGCCTTGCATTCCAAATGACCCATCCCATCCAACCGAGGGGTCTCGAGATTCAAAGACCACCTCTCCCCAACGATTGTATATCAGGAATTGGAAATTGTAAGGATCAATACCGGCTGTAAATATAGGTAGAAAGGTTTGATTGAATTGATCTCCATCAGGAGTAAATGTATTGGGAATATAATACACTAATCCAGGATCAAACCCAATAAATAAACTGACAGTATCTAAGCACCCTAAATTTGAATAAGCATATAATGTAACTGTTGTTCCTTCGTTCTCAAGATTGAAAATATAAGTTGGACCTTCCTCAGTTGATGAACCGCCTTCGCCAAAATGCCACAGATATGTACTCGCACCAATTGAGTTATTCCAAAAAGATAGTTGTTGGTTAGGTTGAGTAAATACTTCTGCCGATGGTTCAAATGAAGCTATTGGGTAATTGTCAACTTCTATCATGTTTGAAAGCGTATTAGTAGTTGAACATCCATTTAGTGTTGCGGTTAGTGTTATGGAATAACTGCCGTTCGCTTGAAAATCGAAGCTAGTTTGCGCTCCAGATGCATTTAATTGATTACTGGTTTGCCAGGTGTAGCTAGTATTAGAAAGAACATCTGCAGTAAAATCTACACTCAAAGGCGCACAGCCCTGTTGTATATTGGCACTGAATGTACTTACGGGTAATGGTAAAACAGTAACAGTGGCTGCTAATGTATCAGATGAACATCCGTTAAGTACATTAAAAACTCCAATAGTTGTATCTTGAATCGGCGTAAAAGTATAGGTGGGGTTGCCTTGAATAGCGTTCGACCCCCAGAAATAGGTACCTGTTGGGTTGGCTGATGCTTGCAGAGTTACAGGATCTCCAGAACAAATCGTTTGATTGTTTATGGAAATGACAGGTAAAGGATTAACGGTCAGCATAGCATTAACGGGAATTGAACTACAGCCATTAATTGTGTAGGTTACACTTAGGTTAGTAGTACTCGTCGGACTCAACACGAGTGTGTCGTTAGTAGAACCATTGTCCCATAGAAATACGCCATTTGGTAAATTAGCACTTGCAATGAGTTCGCCCGTTTGTCCTTCACAAATTGTAGCGTCTTGTACTTGGACTATCGGGACTGGCTTAACAATAATCTCAGCAGTGGCAGTATCTGTACATCCCGCTAGATCATAGATGACACTATAAGAACTTGAACTACTTGGCGAAATATTCAAATTAGCTTGATTGTTTGTGTTGTTCATCCATGAATAAGACCCACCAATTAAGTCAACTTGTGTCGTTATTGTTCCAACTGACCCATCACAAATGGTATCATTTTGAGCGCTTATATTGGGATATGGATTTACAACAACGGTCATTGTAGTGGTATTTGCACAAAGCCCAGGAGTTGGTGTAAATGTATATGTAGTTGTTGAAATATTATTGACTGCAGGACTCCAGGTCCCGGTTACACTATTATTAGAAACAACAGGTAAATTAATAATATCACCGGTACAAATTGGTGCGATTTGCGTAAATGTTGGGATGGTATTTGCCTGGCTAGTAATGGTAATTGTTTCCGTGTCTGAGCACCCATTTGATTCAGTTACCGTGACTATATATGTTCCGGCTGTTGTCACTTGTAATTGAGCATTTGTACCGACAACTCCAGTTGCGTTAGACCATGAATAATTTTGTCCGCCACTTGCTGTTAAAGCAATAGAAGTTGTATTACAATCTAAAATTGTTGTTCCATTTGAAATAGCTGCTGTTGGAGCTGTATTGTTTTGAGTGATGGTAATGACTTCGGTATCTGTACAACCGTTTGCTCCTGTTGCGGTAAGAGTATACGTTCCTGGTGTAAATAGGGTGAGTGAAGAGGCATTGCCAATATTGTTAATGCCGTTTGACCAACTGTAAGTTACACCCCCAGCACCAGTTAACGAAATACTGGTTTGTGTGCAATTCAATTCTATAACGTTTGAATTATTAATGATGCTTGCAGTTGGATTGGCGATATCTTGGCTAATAGTAATGCTTGTGTTTGCGACACAACCATTTTGGTCAAGAATCCCAAGTGTATAAATTCCTGGCGAAGTAACATTTAAGGAGGATCCTGTTGAAATAGGATTGATTCCATTGGACCAGGTAAAGGATCCGCTCCCAATTGCATTAAGACCTATGGAAGTTTGTGTACAATTTAAAATGGTTGTATTTGTGATATTATTAATACTTACTGTGGGTAATGAATTGACAACAATTACAGCAGTTTCAGGAAGCGCACAAAGCCCAGAGGTTGGTGTGAAGGTGTAAGATGTAGTTTGTAAGTTATTTGGCAATGGCAACCATGTTCCTGTGATGCCTTCTAAGGATGAAGTTGGAAGAACTGGAAAGGCACTGCCTTCACAAATAGCAGCAATTGAAGAAAAACTTGGGGTAATATTTGGATTAACAACCAATATACCATTTATATTAGTGGTGCCATTCCAGAAACCTCCCCCCGATGCATTGTAGCCGCCGTAAACCATACATCCATTATATGTATAGCTAAATGCAAAGTAATAAGTTCCTGATGGAAGGTTGCCTATAGTCGCTTGGTATTCGTCATTATTTGGATTAAGCTGTGACCCCGGATTATAGGTCGCGGTGCTCCATGCACTAAGTGGCCATGTTGACGGATCTGAATCTAAGCTATTAATTCCAAATTGAACGGATATCCCTGCAGCTTGCCCAACCGTTTCAGTAAGCCCGGGTTCAAAAACTTGCCCAAAAACGGTAATACTATCCCCTTCACAAATCATACTTGTTCCGGGAGATTGAATATTTGCAAAATCAAGTCCATTAATTAGTGAGGCAGTAATCGTACTATTTGCGCTACAACCGCCGATGGTGTATTGAACGTTATATGTAGTTGTCGAACTTGGGCTGACGCTAATTGTACTTGTAGTTTGCCCGTTTGGTGTCCAAAGGAAGGCTCCTCCATTTGGTGAACTATTGACGCTTAAGGTTACCGAATCACCTGAACAAAATGATTGTGCGGCACCAGAAACAGTGGGGTTCGGGGTGACTGTTACGACTACTTGGTCTTGGCTTGAACAAGTGCCTTGTGTTGCCGTTAGGGTATAAGTTGTTGTCGTGGTAGGACTTGCTGTTGGATTGAGCACCGTTGTTGAACTTAATGCAGTAGCAGGACTCCAACTATACGTCAATGGCAAGGTGCTTCCGCCTCCGCCCGTACCTGTGCAACTTGCCACTAAAACAGTAGTTTGCGTACAAGGAGGAACTACTCCTGAACTAATAGAATTGCCGTTGCAGGAGATCGAAAAATTAACAGTGTTATCGCAAATAGTTCCCTGAGTTTCAAGAAAAAAAGTATACGGTCCATTCCCGGGAGTTGCAATGTTTACATTGGTGGTTGCGCCAAATGCGTATGGCCCACCAGAACCAATTACACCACCAGTTGAATTAGTTAAGGTCCAAGAAACCATGTCTTGCCAACCAGAACCACTTATAGTAACCATTAAAGTCCCACTACCCGATCCACCACCTGATCCAGTTCCTGCAGTTGCCGAACCATTGAGTATTCCAGAGGCACCTTCGCAAATTATTATATCGTTACCTGCATCAACAACAGGATTAGAACACGGAGGTGTCGGGCAACTCATCACATAAGACATTCGAGTAGATGCGGTCAAGGAGGTACAAACATATCTGGATAGATGCACATAATATGTTCCGTTGGCAGGACACGTCCATGTAAAGGTAGACTGGAGCCCGCATTGGTCATCCCACTGGCCAAGTAGCGCAAATGTGGAAGAATAAAGCCTCAAATAGGTATCATTCGTGCTTTCACCGCATGTAGAAAAAGTGTAGGAGCAACCCGCGGTTGCCGAAAATGAAAATGCAGGAATCCCTGATGTGTAGTAGGGCGTGAATTGAGTTGTTGTACTTGGGGTAATTGCTAAAGTAGATGTTGCAGGCGAACAATATTGGGCATGGCTCGTGTAACCAATGATATACAATAGCAATAAAGCGAAGAACCGCATTTTGAGTAGTAGTGTTTCGTTAGTGTAGTTTTAGCTTGCTAAATTTAGCAATATTGAAACGAAATAACTATTAATGCGTTGCCTTTTAGACAAATAAAAAAGGCTTCCGAAGAAGCCTTGCTATTAAAATTCAAATGTATCCATGAACTTAGTGGTGAAATTACCGGCATTAAAGTCTGGATTTTCCATTAATTTTTGATGGAAAGGAATTGTTGTTTTAACTCCGCCTATTACATATTCGTTGAGGGCACGTTTCATCTTTAGAATTGCTTCTTCACGTGTTTGTGCTACAACAATAAGTTTCGAAATCATAGAGTCGTAGTGTGGAGGTATGGAGTATCCAGCATAAACATGTGCGTCAATTCGAACACCATGGCCACCCGGACAGTGGTAGTCTGTAATTTTGCCAGGACTTGGTCGAAAATCAGCATGTGGGTCTTCAGCATTGATTCGGCACTGAATTGCGTGCATTTGAGGATAATAGTTTTTACCTGAAATTTTTTCGCCAGCTGCGATTTTTATTTGTTCCTTGATGAGGTCAAAATTGATGACTTCTTCTGTAATGGTATGTTCTACTTGAATACGCGTATTCATTTCCATAAAATAGAAGTCGCGATTCTTGTCGACCAAAAATTCTACGGTTCCCACGCCTTCGTATTGAACAGCTTTTGCAGCTTTAATAGCGGCTTCTCCCATTCGTTCACGAAGTTCTTCAGTCATAAATGGAGAAGGGGTTTCTTCTACTAATTTCTGGTGGCGTCGCTGAATAGAACAATCTCGCTCAGAAAGGTGACAAGCATTGCCGTATTGGTCCCCTGCTATTTGGATTTCAATATGGCGCGGCTCTTCTATGAATTTTTCCATATAGATGCCATCATTTCCAAATGCAGCGCCTGCTTCTTGACGAGCAGAATCCCAGGCAGCCTCCATTTCATCTTTGTTCCATACGATGCGCATTCCTTTGCCTCCCCCACCAGCAGTAGCTTTTAGGATAACCGGGTATTTCACAACTTCTGCTGTTGCAAATGCGTCATCAAGATCTCTGAGTAAGCCTGCTGATCCAGGAATACAGGGTACACCAGCAGCAATCATGGTAGCTTTAGCGGTTGCTTTATCCCCCATGCCTGCAATTTGCTCTGGAAGTGCACCAATAAATTTGATGCCATGTTCTTGACAAACTTTTGAAAATTTTTCGTTTTCGGATAAAAATCCGTATCCGGGGTGAATGGCATCTGCATTGGTAATTTCTGCAGCAGCAATAATGTTTGGGATACTCAAATATGAAAGTGCACTTGTTGGAGGCCCAATGCATACTGCTTCATCAGCAAAACGAACCGGCAAGCTGTCTTTATCAGCAGTGGAATACACAGCCACTGTTTTGATACCCATTTCTTTGCAAGTGCGAATCACGCGAAGCGCAATTTCGCCACGATTGGCAATCAATATTTTCTTAAACATGGTGTATTTTTTAAGCTGGGTCAACCAAGAATAATGGCTGATCGTAGTCTACAGGGCTTGCATTATCAACAAGCACTTTAACAATTTTTCCAGAAATTTCTGCTTCAATTTCATTGAAGGTTTTCATGGCCTCAATGATACATACTTTATCTCCTTTTTGAATTGTATCTCCTACGTTTACAAAAGCATCTTTGTCTGGCCCAGGTGTGCGATAAAACGTACCAATCATTGGGGATTTAATGGTAATATATTTACTATCGTCAGTATTGCTCGTTTCAGAACTAACAGGCGTGGCTGCAGGTGCAGCAACAGGCGCAGGTGCGACAGCAGGTGCAGCAACCATTGGTGCTGCTTGATACATAACGGGCTCAGATTGACTTCCTTTAATCGAAATACGAAAACCTTCTCTTTCGATTTCAACTTTACCAAGTCCTGATTTGGATACTAATTTGATAAGGTCTTTGATTTCTTCTAAATTCATGATATAATTTTTTTCAAAGTTAATTTATTTATGAATTGTAGGCCCATTTGAGGTAAATCGCCCCCCAAGTGAAGCCACCGCCAAAGGCAGAAAGAATGAGTACATCACCTTTTTTTAGTTGGCTCTCATAATCCCATAGACAAAGAGGAAGCGTTCCTGCAGTAGTGTTACCATAACGTTCAATATTGATCATGACCTTTTCTTTGGTCAAACCCATTCGATTTGCTGTGGCATCAATAATTCGCAAATTCGCTTGGTGTGGCACCAACCAACTTACATCGTCACTCGATAATTGATTGCGTTCCATAATTTCAGCTGAAACATCAGCCATATTGGTGACAGCAAATTTGAAAACAGCTTGGCCTTCTTGCTTGACGTAATGCATACGGTTTTCGACAGTTTCAATAGAGGCAGGCATGGCAGAGCCACCTGCAGGTTGTTGTAAATATTGACGGCCAGCACCATCACTCCTTAAGATGAAATCCATTACACCATTTCCTTCATCATTTGGTTCGAGTAATACTGCACCGGCACCATCACCAAAAATCACACAGGTAGTTCGGTCTTGGTAATCAATAATTGAGGTCATTTTGTCTACACCTATTACGATTACTTTTTTATGTTTCCCAGATTCTATAAATTGAGCACCTGTCGATAGTGCGTACAAGAATCCAGAGCATGCTGCATTCACGTCGTAACTCCAGGCATTTTTCATACCCACCTTATCACAAACGATATTTGCAGTGCTAGGAAATGGGTGGTCAGGGGTTACCGTTCCAACAATAACTAATTCTATTTCTAAAGGGTCAATACCCTTTTTTTCTAGCAAGGTTTTGACTGCAGCAGCAGCCATGTCTGAACTCGCCCCATCTTTCATTATTCGACGCTCTTTGATACCCGTACGTGAAGTAATCCACTCGTCAGAGGTGTCAACCAATTTGGCTAGGTCATCGTTAGATAAAATATGTTCGGGCACATAGCCCTGAACAGCGGTTATAGCAGCGGTAATTTTATCCATATTAGTTAAAAGCTTCGTTAATTTTATCCGTAAGTTCTGAACTTACAACGTCATGTGCGTGTAGCAACATGTTTTTTACTGCGGTTTCATTAGAAATGCCGTGGCCAATGATGGCATTGCCTTTCACGCCGAGGATTGGCGTTCCGCCATAATTTTCATAATTGAAACGATCAAAGTATTCATCTTTGATTCCTCGCTGCTTCATTAATGTATAAATCCCTTCGGCTTCTTTAAGGACAATATTGCCCGTAAAACCATCACAAACAATAACATCGACGATACCAGTAAATAGATCGCGTCCTTCAATATTGCCCGTGAAGTTCAATTCATCAGAATCAGCGAGTAATTTAAATGCTGAAATAGAAAGGAGATTACCTTTGGAATCTTCTTCTCCGATGTTGAGTAAAGCTACCTTTGGATTTTCAATGCCAAGTACATTGGATGCATAAACTGAGCCTAGAACTGCAAACTGATATAGCACATCTGATTTACAATCTGCATTGGAGCCTACATCTAAAAGCACCGTTTTCCCTCCATTTATTGTAGGTAGAGTAGAGGTAATACATGGACGAATTACACCTGGAATTGTATTGAGTTTGTACATCGAACCTACAAGCATAGCACCTGTATTGCCGTTACTTGCAAAAACATCTATGAGACCCTTGGAAAGCGCATCAAAACCGAGGGCAATTGAACTATTTGGTTTTTTGGGTAGAGCTCTTGTAGGGTGGTCGTTGTAGGTAATGACCTCTGGCGCATGTATGATTTCAAAAAGCTGAGCACTCTGTGCGCGACTTGCTAATTCTTTTTGAATAACGAGCTCATCACCAAACAAAACAATAGTTACATCACTACCCAAAGCTTGTTTGGCTAGTAAAGCACCATCAATTGTCGCTTGCGGAGCGAAATCGCCTCCGGAAACATCAAGCCCAATCCTCATGGGAGAATATTAGGACTTACTGAACCTCCTCTACGGAGTCAGTGGTTTTCTCAGCTACAACTTTCCCTTTGTAGTAAAGTTTGCCTTCATGCCAGTGAGCATGGTGAAACAAGTGTGGTTGTCCTGTTGTAGGGCAAGTAGCTACATTGCTTGCAGTCGCTTTCTTGTGAGTTCTACGTTTGTCACGACGAGTGGTCGATATTCTGCGTTTAGGATGCGCCATTTTTGTTAATTTATATCTATTTAATTTAAATTCTTAAGTGCTGACCATCGAGGGTCAATGTCGTCTTCATCGGGTTTTGAATCAGAAGAAGGTTGTTGGTATTTGTTAATTAATTCCACCATTTCTTCATTGCATTCTCCTTCTTCGTGTACCATTTTGGCGGGTAAAGAAAGAGTAATAAGCTCATATAAAGGTTGAGTGAGGTCGATTTGATAACTTTCAGGGGCTAGCACAATAAGGTTTTCATCTTCGGACTCCTCTTCACCAAAGGTGTAATAAAGGGTAAATTCTCCGTCAATTTCCTCGGTGAGCGGTTCTGTACAGCGATCACAATCAGTGAAGATAAAACCAACTACACCGACATTAGCGATGAGCATCGTTTCTTTCTTCTCTAACTCAAGATAGGCTGTAAGCCTACCGTTTTCAATGAGCGAATATGGCAATGATTCAAAGAACGATTTGTCGATATCGAATTCAAATTCATGAAGACCTAGCTTTAATCCTACAAAGGGTATGGCGAATGGACTTTTCATAATAAATTCTACACTGACAAGAACGAGAGGGCAAAATTAAGGATTTATTTTTGATTTTTAAAATCAGTGAGAGCGATCTTGGTCCTTCTTCCCTTTTTCATCTTTTGAAATCACCAGTGGATTGGCGTGAATCTCTTTAAATATTTTCCTTTTTCGGTAAATATCTACTGCTAAAAAGATGGCGCTGCGAAGGCTTTGTTCATCTGCAAGCATCTTACCTGCAATATCAAAAGCGGTACCGTGGTCTGGGCTTGTTCTTACGATAGGAAGACCTGCTGTAAAATTGACACCATCATTGAAACACAAAGCTTTAAAAGCTGCTAATCCTTGATCGTGGTACATAGCCAATACACCATCGAATTGTTGACGTAATGGTGAACCAAAGAAACCATCTGCGGGGTAAGGACCAAATGCTAAAACACCTTTTTGTTTGGCTGCTTGAATAGCTGGAATAATAGTGAGTTGTTCCTCTTCTCCAATTTTTCCATTTTCACCGGCATGAGGATTGAGTCCAAAAACGGCAATACGTGGTCTGATAAGCCCAAAATCTTTTTTGAGACTTTGTTCAAAAGCCTCAATTTTAGAAAGGATAAGGTCTTTTTGAAGTTGACTAGAAATCTCTTTGATAGGAATATGAGTGGTAACGAGCGCAACGCGCAAATTGCCAGATACGAGTACCATGAGCGCTTCTTTTGCTCCGGACATTTCTGCAAGATATTCTGTATGACCTGGAAAATTAAAGCCCGCTTTTGCAACATTTTCTTTGGAGAATGGCGCTGTAACAAGCACATCAATCTTCCCTTCTGCTAAATCCTTTGTAGCAGCCTCAAGCGATAAAAGTGCATATTTGCCACCATCTGCGTTTGAAGTACCAGGTTCAATCTGCACCTCATCTTGCCATACATTAATGATATTTACCTTTTTGGGGTTGATTTCGGCAGCACTTTTGCATGAGGCATAATTAAACTCATGTAAGTTAAGTTGTTTTTTGTAGTGTGAGATCACTTTGTTGGATCCGTAAACAACAGGAATTATATCTGTTAGTATACGGTTATCGTGTAAGGCTTTGACGATAATTTCAGGTCCAACACCATTGAGATCCCCTAAGGTTATACCGACTTTGACGAGGGTCTTATTGGACAATTCTTTGTCTTTTACCTCTTTATCTTTGGCTACTTTTTCCATTAAATGTTTTGCGTTTTAAGAAAGTGGTAAAGCATGCGTATACCGGCACCTGTTCCTCCTTCACCTTTGTAATTTTCGGGTGCATCTAACCAAGCGGGGCCTGCGATGTCCATGTGAATGTATGGAGCATCAACAAAATGCTCTAGAAATTTTCCTGCTGAAATCATACCTGCATTGGGCCCTCCGATATTTTTAAGGTCTGCAATTTTAGATTTCATGTGTTTTTTATAATCGTCCCAGAATGGAAAACGCACAACGCGTTCATGAACTGCTGTGGCACTTTTTTCTAATTGTTCAAAAACGCTGTCAGCAGCGTTACCCATCACAATACTGGCTTCTGTACCGATGGCACGAAGAGCGGCTCCGGTTAGCGTAGCAGCATCTATTACTAATTCAGGGTTAAATTTTTTCGAGTAAGACAATGCGTCGGCGAGGATCATGCGGCCCTCTGCGTCTGTATTAAGTACCTCAACGGTGGTGCCATCAAACATGGTAATTACATCACCAGGAGCATAAGCGTTCCCACCTGGTCGATTATCGGTTGCAGGAATCAAAGCAACAATGTGTACAGGTAATTTTTGCAATGCAGCTAAATAAACGACCGCTGCCATGGTGGCTGCACCGGCCATATCGCCTTTCATAGTGTCCATACTGCCCGCAGTTGGTTTTAAGCTGAGCCCACCAGTGTCGTATACAACTCCTTTTCCAACTAAAACTATGGGTTGTTTGTTGGTTGCATTTTGAGGCTTGTATTCTGCTATTGTAAAAGTGGGTGGGTCAATTGAACCTTTATTTACGGCAAGCAATCCCCCCATTTTAAGGGTTTCGATTTGAGTTTCTTCAAGAACTTTTACATCAAAACTTGCTTCTTTACCCATGTCCACAATGGCTTGTGCAAGTTGTTCTGCATTAAGATGTGAAACAGGAGTATTGACAAGGTCACGGGCTTTGAAGACTGCTTTGGCCATATTTTGCAACTCAGTTATTTGCGCTGCGCTGAGTTTAGATTGAATCACAACATGTGTAAATTTTGCTACCTCTGGCTTACTGAAATGCTGAGTGAAGCGATAACTTGACAGTAATAATCCTTCTAAGAGGGCATAAACCTCTTGTTGGTTTCCATTTTCTATTAAAAGTGACTCTTGGGAGTCGTGCAAATGTTTTTCTATAGTGTGACCATGTATACGAATGGATTCTAGGTCCTGACCTTCTTGGATTTCGAAAGTAAATCCTTCAGGGGTTTTAAAATAGTCAAATGCCTTTCCTTCGCTGGATGAAGCCACAAACCTTACGCTTGCACTTGGTGATTTTTTTGATTTGGTCGTTAGAATTAACATTATGAAGATTTTGTACAAAGTTAAAAAGAATGAAGCTGCCTACCTTTAAAATAATTCGTGACGGTGTGCAATTAAAAATTTGTCAATTAAACGGGGGATCGGATGGGTCTCCAAATCTGCTAAGCACAAAAATTGATGTTTACTCGGATTAGGCTCATTGTAAGCAGACTTTATAAAATATGCTTCTATGTGTTGGTGTGTTAATATGTGTTTAAACTTTGCACCTATCATTTCTTTATTTGAAACATATTCCTGAAAGCTTTGTAGTTGGTCAAATTCTTTCAGTGGAAATTCATAAAGCCCTTCCCATATATCCTTTGGGCCTCTTTTGGAAAAAGCTAAGTTTTGGAACGGATCTACAATGATATGATATACAAAATACCTTTTTCTAACTTTGACTTTATTTACTTTTATGGGCAAAACAGCTACGCTATCTGTGCGAAAGGCCTGGCAACTTTCTTGGACTGGGCAATCCATACAATTTGGTGACACAGGCTTACATTGCAGCGCACCAAATTCCATGATTGCTTGGTTGTGAAGGGCAGGATTTGCACTGTCTAATAACTCTGATGCCAAAAGTTCGAATTGACGTTTTCCCTCAGTTGAATTAATGGCTAAGTCAATGCCAAAATAGCGGCTCAAAACCCTGAAAACATTTCCGTCTACTACTGCATGTGGCAAGTTGAAGGCAAAAGAAGCAATAGCAGCAGCTGTGTAGGGCCCAACGCCTTTTAATTTTAATAATTCTTGATATGTTCGCGGAAAAACCCCATCAAAATCTCGAACTATTTGTTGAGCCGTAGCATGTAAATTGCGTCCTCGACTATAATACCCAAGGCCTTGCCATAAGTTGAGTACCTCCTGCTGTGAAGCCAGCGCAAGATCAGCAACAGTTGCAAATGCTTGTGTGAATTTGACATAATAAGGCAACCCCTGATCTACCCGAGTTTGTTGTAAAATGATCTCGCTCAGCCAAATATGATATGGGTCCTGAGTGTGTCTCCACGGTAAGTCTCTCTGGTGATTTTTATACCAGATTTGAAGTGCTTCCCGAAGTGCGTTCATAATTTATTTTAGAAATTTTGTCCGAAAATTACGCATATATACTTTCTGTAGAGTATTTTTGCCCCCGCAATTAATTACCTAATCAATTAACTCAGAGATATGACAAAAGCGGATATCGTTGCAAACATTGCAGAAGAAACCGGATTGGAAAGAGCAGAAGCACTTCGTGCAGTAGAGGCTTTTATGAACAACATCAAAGCTTCTATGGCTGACGGAAAAAATGTGTACCTACGTGGGTTTGGAAGTTTCGTGGTCAAAGAGCGTGCGCAAAAAACAGGCCGCAACATCTCTAAGAACACCACAATTATTATTCCTGCGCACAATATTCCATCTTTCAAGCCTTCAAAAACCTTTGTTGATGAGGTTAAGAACAAGGTTAAAGTGAAATAAGTTTTCATTTTTACTGAAATTTGTATTACCTTTGCACTCCCTTAACGGGGG
>JAURNL010000080.1 GCA_030830205.1 Crocinitomicaceae bacterium
AAATGCAAAAGCTAATCGACGAAGCAAGGAATAAATCGCTCACGACGCATCTTCATTTCCCACTTCATCAAGTCCATTTTCTTGATCAATACCACCACGGTGGCTACGCTAAATCATCAAGTAAATTAATGAATTTCATCAATTTATTTAATCAGTCTAATCAATTTCAAGTGGAGCCAGTTTATACAGGAAAAGTGTTGTTCGCTTTGTCTGATATACTGCCAAATCTTGATCCTCAAATCAAAAACATTTTGTTCATCCATACGGGTGGGGTGTAAAACAAAAAATCCCGCCTGATTAGGCGGGATTTGAATGGAAATATGTTGTTATATTACTTCATACGCGATTGCGCATTGAATTTTTTATAATTCAACAATGCCTTGAAATAGAGTTCTGCTCCACCTATACCGCCAGTAGCTTGATTGAGTTTAGAGGTATTGGCATCAAAAGAGAGTCCGAAACGGAATTGAGAAACTTTCATGCCAAACGTGGCTACAACCGCATCATTATGACGGTAATAAACTCCGTAATTAACGCAGTTTGACTTGTTGATTCCAGTGATTTTAGAACCTTCTTTTATCGTGTTTTCAAAAGTTACACCTGCGGTCAGGCTGTTGGTGTTGGCACTTCTAAAAAAGACAAAATTTGGCTGAATTCGAAAGTCTGGGTTTCGCGTTGCCAAATCTGCACCACCTTGAAGAACCATCTGCATGTACATTTTGTCTCCACTGAAAGACCAGGCCATTTTAGGTTTGACAAGATGATTGAGCGCGTATCCTGCATAAAAAGAAGAGCGGTTGTTGATTTGGTGCTGAAAAAAGATACCAGTCCCGAGGTCCATGGTTGCATAGCTTCCATTGATACTGTTTTCGACAGGAGTTGCAGGGTCAAAAACTGAACCATTCCATTGGTTTTCCCATGTTTGATTCGAACGATCGGATGCCTGCTGAATGAAGCCAGGTGCAATACCTATACTGAGTTTATTTTGGCGGTCTAAAGCCAAGGTGTAGTTTAGTGGTAAAGAAACACTGAGTGTTGTGAGGTTAGCTGTACCTGTTTGATCAGATAAAATGCTGAAACCAACTCCAAAATTGTTTCGATTGGACAATCCTTCTTCTTTTATTTTAAATTCTCCATTCAGAAAATTACTTCGCATACCAATACCAGCATCTGGAACCGTAAGCCATTGAGAACGGTGGTTTGCAAAGAAACTCATGTCTTCAGAACCAGTTGCAACTGCACCTGGGTTGTAAATCATTTGCGACTGAGACCAATTTGAAATGATACGGTCGTGTTGTGCTGTGGCGCTCAAAGCACCTACAAAAGTCAGAACTAAGAATAATGTGCGTTTCATGTGCTTATCTGAATAGGGTAACGTTTCCTTTGCGCGAGCCTGAACGGCCGTCAATTGTTCGGAAGTTGAGAATATATGTATAGGTAGCAGGGTTCATAGCCTTGCCTTTGTAAGTTCCGTCCCAACCTTCTTTTACATCAGTTGTTCGGAATACTTGTTGGCCATAACGGTTGAATACACGCAGGTCAATTTCAGCTAAGGCACCACCTTCTTCAAAACCATTTGCAAAATTTCCGTCTTCATCCACATTGGTTAGCACACGGAAGAAATCATTTTCTCCGTCGCCATTAGGGGAGAAAGAATTTGGTAATTCTACTTTTACTTGATTTGCAAAATTAACCGTCACAAGAACAGTGTCGTAAGCAAAACAACCATTGAGTCCGTATTCTACGACGTAATAAGTGGTGTAAAACGGTGTAACTGTTAACGAATCACCCGCAATACATGCGGTACATCCTGAAATACTATCTGCTGTCACGCCACTTGGATACCAAGTTAGATTGCCGCCAAATGGAGCACCTTCTGCATACAAATATGCTTCTTGGAACATATCGATAGTGGTGTCGGCAATGACAACATAAACTCCGGCAAGGGTATCTGATATAGTACTCGTAACCATTGGCATTGGTAATACCGTTACAAACTGAGTAATTGTACTAACTGCACCTTGTGCATTTGTTGCAGTTAGTGTAAGAGCAAAAGGTCCTGTGGTACTAGCTGTATTAAAGCAAATAGGTCCGGGGTTTTGGCCAATAAAAGTTGATGGACTTGCATTTTCAAACGTCCATAAATAAGTGAGGTCGTCGCCCGTGGAGTTATTCACGACGTAGATACAGTCACCCTGACAAAGGATGTTGTCTGGATCAGAGACCGTGAAGTTGGCAGATGGTGCTTGAGCATGGCTCAACCATGCAAAACAGGAGATAAAAATTAATGTTAAAGCTTTCATACGCTTGTTAAAGATGTACTATCATACGAAAGTACGTAAAAAAGTTTCAATTAATGCAAATCTTGGGCTTCTAACAAGAGAATCATTTCCTTGGCAGCTGCTACATCGTGTACTCTAAATAGTCGAGCTCCCTTCGTATAGGCTAGTGTGTGTAAAATACTTGTGCCATTTAGTGCCTGGCTTGCGGAACAATTCAAGATTTTTGTAATCATGGATTTCCTTGAGACACCAACCAACAAGGGAACGCCAAGCAAATGAAGATGTTCAAGTTTTTGAAGGAGTTCATGATTTTCAGCCAAGCTTTTTCCAAATCCAAAACCGGGATCTATGATGATATCTGTGCAACCGATCGCCTGAAGCTCAGCACGTTTTTGTGACAAAAAAGACAAAGCGTCTGTCACAATTCCTTTGGCTTGGAGTTGAGATTGAGGTACATTGTTTAGTCCAGAACGATTATAGCTCAATATATAGGGGATGTTAGCCTTTGCCACTGTGGGCCAAAGGCTCTGATCAAACTGTCCTGCCGAGATATCGTTGATAAGGTCAACCCCCTGTTCAATACCAAAACTTGCCACCTCACCGTAGTATGTGTCAATAGATATGAGCGTGCTTGGAAACTCTTTTTTAATCAAACTGATGGAATCAGCCAGGCGATCAATTTCTTGTTGAGGAGAATTGATGGCGGCTTGGGGTCGAGTCGAACTTGCTCCGATATCCAAAATATCAGCACCTGAGTTGATCATGTGATTTGCACGTTCAAGTAACGCTTCTTGGTTAGCAACACGGCTCTCTTCAAAGAAGGAATCAGGTGTCATATTCAAAATTCCCATTATCTTTGGTTGCCCAAAGTCGTGGAGTTGCCCTTTGATATTCAAAAAGCGACTTTTCTGAAATACGGTACTTTGTTTTTTAGCTTGACTCATGACAAAAACGCAAATTCAATACACAAAGGTAATGACTATTTGTCGAGAGATTTTTGAAAAAAAATCCCTTGACTACGGATTGTCTTGGCGTATTTTACGTCCAAGTTCCCTGACAGATCAATTATTTATTAAGGCACAACGCATTCGAACTGTTCAAGAAACAGGGAAGAACCTAGTAGGAGAGTCCTTCGAAGATGCTTTTGAAGCGATAGTAAATTATTGCATTATGGCCATCATTCAGGTTCGAGTGCCAGTTGGTGAGCAAGACAAGATGAGTGTATCAGATGCAATTGACCTATATCAGCAAATTTCTCTTGAAGCAAAGGCTTTAATGGAAAAAAAGAACCACGATTACGGTGAGGCGTGGCGTGACATGCGCGTAAGTTCACTCACTGACCTCATTTTGAGTAAAATCATGCGCATCAAACAAATCGAAGACAATGCTGGAGCGACCCAGATTTCAGAGGGTGTAGAAGGCAATTACTTTGATATGCTTAATTACAGTGTGTTTGCACTCATTCATTTAGAAAATTGTTAAGAGCCTGTTAAAGTGAGCTCCTTTCATACAGAGGATTTTAATTTTACCTTAAAACAAATACCATGCAAACTGTAGAACGATATCTTCCATGGGCCATCCGCATACTTATTGCAGGACTTTTTCTAGTTTCTGCATACGGAAAAATCTATCCAGACCCATCAGCTTATGGAACTATTTCAATGTTTGAGGTCAAACAACTCTATCCCCTAGGTTTTTCTATGGAATGGGCTAAAATTTTCTCCCGATCGTTAATTGGAGTTGAATTCGGGCTTGGACTCTTATTATTATTTCCGTTTGATCTCAAAAAGTGGGTTATTCCCGCACTAATAGCCATGTTAGCGATTTTTGTTGTACACCTCACTATTGAGATATTAACAACAGGCAACAAGGGCAACTGTGGTTGCTTTGGAGCCCTTTTACCCATGACACCTCTCGAAGCAATTATGAAAAACATCCTCTCCATTGGCTTGTTGGCGATTCTTTGGAAACGCTATGGCGCTCAACTACCTGAGCGTTCGAACTTATGGTTTTTAACAACCGTATTAAGCGTTTGCATGTTGCTGATGTTTATGCTGATTCCAACCTATAAAGCTGCAACAACAGTGCCAAGTCCAGCTTCAAACACAACTTTGTCGGCAGTTGATTCAACAGCGCATTTGCATAATGATACTGATAGTATCATAGCAAAAAAGACACCAATCAATCCTGATACAAATCAAACGGAAACACCCAAAGTTTGGGAACCAAAACCAAAAAAATCAGGTTATGAGAAATACTTCGCAGATATCAACGAAGGTAAAAAACTGATTTGCTTTTTTGCACCCAGTTGTGATCATTGTCGAGCCACAGCCAAACAGTTAACAGCTTTAAAAAATAGCACACCAGATTTCCCTCAGCTTCAAATTTTATTCATGGATGAGGCTGCAGAAGAAATTCCTGATTTCTTTAAGTTTGCAGGTGCTGCATATCCGCACAAAGTCCTCGATATTATAGAGTTTTGGGGGGTACTCGGCGGTGACCGTGATGTGCCAGGAGTAGCTTATTTGTGGAATGGAAATCTAGTTAAGTTATACCACGGGACAGAAGGTGTAGACGCTTTCAACAAAGAAGACTTGAAAACCCAACTGCAAAAACAAAAGTTGCGCAAATAAAAGTCTTATTTTCGTTCTATGCGAAAAAAGTTGCTTGCGGCAAATTGGAAAATGAATTTGACGCATTCGGAAGTTCAGGATTGGTTAAAGGTATACCGATCAAATGATTGGAAGGCTCCCAGTCAGGAGCTTCGTATTTACCCAAGTTCAATCTATATTCACGATATAAGCACCCAAGGGTTGCATTGTGGTGCTCAAAATTTTTATTTTGAGTCAAATGGAGCATTTACGGGGGAAATTTCAATTGATCAATTACAAAGTATAGGTGTCCAATCGGTACTTATCGGTCATTCTGAACGCAGAATGATCTTCAAAGAAGATGACGGGCTCATTGCACAAAAAGTAGGAGCCTGCATCGCTGCAAAGCTACCTTTTATTATCTGCTGCGGAGAAACGCTTCAAACACGAGATCAAGGGGCACATATTGCGTTTGTGCTTTCCCAACTTACCTCTTGCTTGAGCCAATTGTCTGTTGCTGATTTACATTTATTAACAGTAGCCTATGAGCCAATTTGGGCTATTGGGACCGGCTTAAGTGCTCATCAAGTACAAATTACCGAGATGCATGAAGCCATCCGAAACTTTTTAATCCAACTTTTTGGTGCTCCTGCTGACCAAATACCTATTTTATATGGTGGAAGTGTAAATACCGATAATGCAACTTCCATCTTTAATTGCCCATCGGTTGACGGGGCTTTGGTGGGCGGAGCCTCATTGGATCCTCACCTTTTTTATGAACTCTGGAAAGCCCTACAAGCATGAATTATTACGAACTTCAAATAAACCTTCATTCATTTGATGCTTGGCATGATATTTTTGTGGCTTATCTAGCTGAAATCGACTTTGAAAGTTTTGTAGAGGAGGCTCCTTACCTGAAAGCCTACATCCAAGAGTCTTCTTATGATGGCCATCAATTACAATTGGTGCTTAACGAATTGCAATTAAAAGGTGCACTTATTGAATCCTATGATTTGAGTTTGTTGCCTCAGCAAAATTGGAATGCTACATGGGAGGCCCAATTTGAGCCTGTACTCATCAATGAGCAATTGCGCATTATTGCTCCTTTTCACAGTTTGTCCCCATTTGAAGGCATTGAAATCAAGATTTTACCTAAAATGAGTTTTGGAACAGGCCATCACCAGACTACCCATCTGATTTGCCAAAACATGTTGTCATTAGATCTTCAAAATAAGCGCGTTTTGGATATGGGTGCAGGAACTGGGGTGTTGGCAATTTTAGCTGAGCGGCTAGGTGCGGCTCAAATTGATGCGGTTGAAATTGAAGAATGGTCAGCTGAGAATATCCTAGAAAATATTGAACTTAATCAATGTCAAAAAATATCAGCTATACATGGCGGGGCAGAAGCAATACCGCAGTCGGATTACGATATTATTTTAGCCAATATCAATAAAAATGTCTTGCTTGAACAATTGCCAAACTATAGCAAGGTCATTAAATCTGGTGGTTTACTTATGCTCAGTGGATTTTTCCAAACCGACGCTCAAGATATACGTTCGGCTGCAGCTCAGGTAGGATTCGAGTGGTTGCGCACTGACTTACGTGAAAATTGGGCAGTAGTGCTTCTAAAAAAAATACCATGAAAACTAGATTTTATTTTTTGTTTGGCATAGTCATGTTGCTGCCTGTTTTTTATGCCCAAAATTTCCCGGCTGAAAGAGACAAATTTGTTAAAGTATGGCAGCAACTGGTACTAGAAGAGAATGCTCAACCATATCTTAAGGATCAATTACCTCAACTCATTAAAGGTTCTACTCTCAATGATACCCAATTCAAAAAGTTGCAAGAAAATTGCAATTTATTAAAGTCGAAAGAAATACCATTGTATCCTGAACTTTTTGATTTTTTACAGGCCAGTATTGCAATTGTTGAAAATAAAATCAATCCTGAATTAGCAGCTCCTTGGCCCAAATATGTATTTGAATATGCCGAAAGCCCAGATGAGGACCTTACCCAATTTCTGGACTTCTCTGTTGATTTTTTCAAATATGGCGCGCTATATAAGGAACGTGATTATCTATGGAAAACACAAGGGGGTACTTTACGCTGGGTTGATTCCAAAAAGCGCTACATAGAAGCAACAGATGTATCGCTTAAGTGCATCAAATTTGACGAAAAAAAGAAAGCGGAAGATTCCATCGTCATCTATCATACATCTGGTAAATTTGATATGCTTAGCAAACGCTGGGACGGAGAGAATGGAGTGCTCACTTGGGAAAAGGTACAATTACCTAAAGAGCAAACTTTTGCAACCTTGCGCAGCTACAAAGCAAACATGTTGACTGCAAAATTAAAGGCAGATTCGGTGTCTCTCTCAACGCCATATTTTCCCGAGCCAATTTTAGGTAAACTAACCGATCTCACCACCCTAGATTTGGCAGAAAAAGAAGCTGCTCCACAATTTGTATCCTATGAAAAGAGATTGAAAATCAATGATTTGAGACCTCAAATGGACTATGATGGTAGTTTTACCCTAGAAGGTGCTGATTTCATCGGTAAAGGCGTTAGTGGCAAGCCGGCACAACTGCTTTTCAAGCGGGAAGGGCAGGTACTTTTTGAAATAAGTGCACTTGGTTTTGAAATGTCTCCTCAACAAATTGTAGCACGGGGTGCTAGTGCCAATTTGCGTTATCAAAACGGCGACTCTTTATTCATTCAAGAATGCTTCTTCACTTTTGATGAAAAATTACAGCAATTGAGACTTGCAGCTGCTCAACGTGGTTCAGATTATTTCCCTTTCTTAGATAGTTACTTTCAGTTGTATTGTTATGCACCGGTACTCACCTGGACAAAAGGCACTTCAGACCCCTATTTTACATTTGATGTAGGAACCGCCCAAGAGCGAAAAATTGCCCGTTTTGAATCTATGAATTACTTTGATAAAGTACTTTATAGTCGTTTTGCCGGCACAGGTGCTAATAATCCTTTTTCAGTCTTTTCACAACTGGTAGAGCGGCAAGGCAAGACCATTTTTACAGAAGCAGACTTAGCCAATGCCCTCAAAAAATCAATTGATCAAGTTAAGCCATTACTCGTCGATCTAGTTGCAGCAGGTTTTTTGTCTACTGATGCCCCGCAACGGCAAATGCGTATCACACCAAAACTATTAGCATATGCTGCCGCTAGTCAGGGTAGTGGTGATTACGATAATCTGATCATCGTTTCTGACTTGCGCAAGGTACAAAATCCAGCATATGCAAGTATTGCTGTTGATAAGCAAGAGTTGATCCTATCTGAGGTGCAGCAAGTTATTCTTTCAGCAGCACAGCAAGTACGCATCATTCCAGATACTAGCGTAATTTATATGTATCAAAACCGGGATATCGGTTTTTCTGGATCGATACAAGCAGGGAAGTGCGAGATCAAAACTAAGTATGCCAAATTTGATTATGAGCAATTTATTGTCAACTTACTTTCAACAGAATATACCAGATTTCGTGTCAAACCACTTCAAAAAGAGGACGGCCAACAACCAATTCTATTGCTCAATGAACTGACTGGGTTGCGAGGCACCTTGCGCATTGATGAACCAGGTAACAAAGCTGGTAAACCGACTGGGAACACACAATATCCTATCCTTACGACTGTTTCTAAAGCAAAAATTTTCTACAATGACCCTTCAATTCTAAAAGGCGCTTACGATTCAACAAGATTTTATTACGAACTTGCTGTTTTTGAGCTCGATAGTCTTGATGATTTTTCAGAAGCCTCATTTCAACTTCAAGGTCAATTGGTTTCTTCAGGTATTTTCCCATTAATTGAAATGCCGGTTCGCATAATGAACGACTATTCGCTTGGATTCATTACCTCTGCACCTGAACAAGGTTACCCCTTTTATGAAACGAGTTCGCGATACAAGAATCAAATTTATTTGTCTCACAACGGCTTACAAGGGGCAGGAACCATTCAATTCTTACATACAAGCGCTATTTCTAAAAAACTCACCTTTTTACCTGATTCAACCATAGGATTGGTTGCTTTTACTGGTCCAGAACAAAAATCAGGAGTGAGCTATCCACTTGCGAAGTCGCAAAAAGCATACATGTGCTTTGAGCCACGTCAAGAAAAATTGAAAATTGCAAGTTATGGTAATGAACCGTTATTACTCTTCAACGAGGAGGTATTGGTCGACGGTTTATTGTATTTAGATAAAAAAGG
>JAURNL010000081.1 GCA_030830205.1 Crocinitomicaceae bacterium
AGATGCTACACCAATTTCTGGTCCAGCATGCGTATAAGACCCCGCATCGGTGATGCGTGAAATGGAGGAACCAACTACATTACAAATACCTAGAATGGTCGCTCCTTTCGATTTGGCTAACTCTAAGGCGGCAAGCGTGTCTGCAGTTTCACCTGATTGTGAAATCGCTATGACTACGTCATTCTCATTGATAATTGGATTGCGGTAACGGAATTCACTTGCATATTCTACCTCGACATTTATGCGAGCAAGGTCTTCAATGAGATATTCACCAACTAAACCTGCATGCCATGATGTTCCACACGCAACTATAATCAAGCGATTAGCTGCAATCATTTTTTGCTCGTAGTCGCGGATTCCCCCCAATGCTACCCATGCTTCTTCTGAATTCAAGCGGCCACGGAAGCAATCGTGAATAGAACGGGGTTGTTCGTGTATTTCTTTGAGCATAAAGTGCTCATAACCACCTTTCTCTAAAGCCTCTAGTTCTAATTCTAGTTCTTGGAAAAAAGGTGTTTTTTGTTGGTCTGCAATGTCATAGATTTTTAGTCCATCCTCAAGGTCGATAATTGCGACTTCCTCGTCATTGAGGTAAACTACCTTTTTAGTGTACTCAACAATTGGCGTAGCGTCAGAGGCACAATAGTAAGCGCCGTCACTACCGATTCCTACCACAAGTGGGCTGCTCTTGCGAGCGGCCACCAACCGATTGGGGTAATCAGAAGACATTGCAACAATTGCATATGCACCAACAACGTGGTTTAGTGCTAGGCGCAAAGCCTCGCCAAACCAGACATTTTCTTTCTTTTGGATATAGTCTACTAAATGGACAACTACCTCCGTATCAGTAGCGCTTTTGAAAGTATATCCATTTTTAAGCAACTCTTGTTTGAGGACGTCATAGTTTTCAATGATACCATTGTGGATGAGTGCAATTTTACCATCCATAGAGGTATGTGGGTGGGAATTTACATCAGAGGGTTCACCGTGAGTTGCCCAACGTGTATGTCCAATACCAGCATGACCACTTCGGTCTTGATTCGATGCAAAATCTTCAAGGTTACTCACTTTTCCTACGCGCTTGTAGACTTGGAGTGAACCGTTTTGATGGAGCGCAATTCCTGAACTATCATAACCACGATATTCTAATCGCTTAAGTCCTTTGATAACGACTGGATAGGCCTCATTTTTACCTATGTATGCTACAATTCCACACATGATTAATATGTTGTATAAGTGACGACTAGTTTGGGCTTTTTCTTATTGTTAGTTGCTACACCATTGAAAACAATGCGCTCGGCAGAGTTTCTAAAGTAAAGCGGAGAAATAACGATTCCGGTATTCTCCAGCTTCCCATTCACGAGTGATTGGAGGTACGCGCGAATATCCAGGTCATATTGTTTATTTGCCTCAGAGTAAAGCCCAGCGATTCCGAGTGACGTATAGAAGACATCGGCTGCTGAAAGTTTGCTTGCTGCCGTAATCCGCGAACCAGGTTTGTAGCGATACCCTGTTTGAAACTGTACTGGCAAACTGAGGTCGGCGCGGTGAATGATGATATTTTGAGGAAGGTGATCGAGACCAGGTATCTGAACCATTGCACGCACTTTGTTTGCCTGAGCATAGAAAGTCTTTTGCCCAAGAGTTGAGTCGGCAATGAGGGCCGAAACTGGAGTGTTCGCCTGCTGGTGATTAACATGAGTAAAATCGGCACAATTTGAATTGATGGTAAAATCGTAAGTTTTTTGTTCACTTCCTAACTTAAAATAGATAGTCATTTTTGAAGCAGGATTGTTATTGATATCCAAATATAATATGGCACCTTGACCCGTTGATTGGTTGGAGTTGTTCACTGCTATTTTAAGTCCTTTGAAAAAGTCTTGAAAAGCTGCGTTGGTCGCAAAGGTGGCTGGGTCTGTTAATGATTGATTGATGAAATCCCAAGCACGATTGGTATCGAGATGGATGCGTAGTTGTGGATCAACTTCCGAACCTGCTACTACAGCTGCATTAATAGGGTCTGGCGTAATTGTCCCTTTACCCGGAGCTACCCAATTAACTCCTTCGGTGGCAATTGTATCAAATTGATAGTATTTGACTTCACTGTCATTTTGAATAGAATCGGAAAGCTCATAGACCTCGAATGTTTGTGGGCTCAGATCTCCATAGTAACCGACATATTCCAGAGCTAACACAAAAGAATCAATAACGATTTGTGCGGGATCGCCAAAGTTCGGGTTCAGACCAGGTAGGCGCAATTCAGTATAAACCGAAGCGTCAACTTTTCCAAACTTAGGGTCGACGTATGATCCGAGCAATACATTGGATGCATTTTTAGTTTCGGTAGAATCTTCTAGAATGGAATAGGTTATAAGTTCAAAAGTATCGGTTGTAATTCCGTTTAATATCGCATCTGGATCGATAATTTCTTTACCTAAACCC
Source organism: Crocinitomicaceae bacterium (assembly GCA_030830205.1). GTDB lineage: Bacteria > Bacteroidota > Bacteroidia > Flavobacteriales_D > Crocinitomicaceae > UBA952. The sequence goes on from JAURNL010000081.1 coordinate 2,443, forward strand.
GCATCTTTTTTGTTGCAAGCCGCTGCTACCAACAGCATGAGCAGAAGTGTGCTGAAAATTTTCATGAACTTACGCTAAGATATTAGCTTCAATTACTTTGTCAAAGAAAGCTGCCAATTCTTTGCCTTGGTGCTCTTCAGCGAAATAAGGTAGTTTGTGAATATTTACTTCGTCATAAAGCGCCTGTAAATCTGCATCAAGCACTTCACTTGCGATATTCACTCCATCACAATGCGAGAGGATTACCTTAGTTAGATTAGCGCAGCTTGTGTCTTTAAGTGCATCCGTAAGGTCTTGAGGGAAACCGTCAAATGCAAGTTTTTCGGCAAAGCGAGGATCCCAAGGTTGATCGAAAGATTCGTTGTAGAGGCTGTAGACCACCTTAGTTTCTTTGAAGTGTGGGTCTTTGTTGAAGATGAATTTAATGTACAAAGCCATAATGCCGGTGAGCCAACCATGGCAATGAATAACATCTGGTTGCCAGCCAAGTTTTTTCACGGTTTCTAATACTCCTCGACAAAAGAACATAGCGCGCTCGTCATTGTCTGGGTGAAATTTACCATCTTCTTCTTGCAAGCAGGTTTTGCGCTTAAAGTAATCATCGTTGTCGATGAAGTAGACCTGCATACGGGCAGCAGAAATAGAGGCTACTTTAATGATGAGTGGATGATCGTGATCGTCAATAGAAATATTAAGACCAGATAAACGAATGACTTCGTGAAGCTGGTGTCTTCTTTCATTGATTGCACCAAAACGAGGTGTAAAAACACGGATTTCTTTACCGGCATCTTGAACAGCTTGAGAAATGCGACGAGCGCTTCCAGAAATTTCAGATTTAGGTAAAAAAGGAAAGATTTCTTGAGAAATAAAAAGGATTTTCTTTTTTTCCATTTATATAAGTATGCTAGCAAAATTACGAAATAAACCTGAACTAACCTAAAAAGCAATAGCTTTGTCCGTTCGAAACTGAAGAAAAGACGAAGCCATGCAGACCTTTGTTACTAGACTTGAATTGATCCTTTGGCGTAAGCAACAGCACGAAGCACAAAACCAAATTGGTTTTGTGCCAACTATGGGCGCGCTCCATAAAGGGCATTTGTCACTCATTGAAAAGGCATGTCAGGAAAATGACCAAGTTGTTGTTTCCATTTTTGTAAATCCCAAACAGTTTAATCAAAGTGCTGATTTACATGCATATCCCAGAATGTTAAATGCAGATCTGCAGCTGCTAAAGCACTTAAATAACCTCATCATTTTTACGCCCAGTGAGTCAGAAATGTATCCGACCAATGTTCCTTTTAACCCCATGTCATTGGGTAAAATTGGACGCCTACTCGAAGGCGCACATCGGCCAGGACACTTTGAAGGTGTCGTGCATGTCGTACATCATTTATTTGATTTAGTACAGCCGCATCAAGCATATTTTGGTCAAAAAGATTTTCAGCAGCTAGCAATTATCCGCCTGCTTAATGAACATTATCGCTTTGGAATTCAAATCATTGGCTGCGAAACCATACGTGAAATTGACGGTTTAGCCATGAGCAGTAGAAATCTGCGATTAGCTCCGGCTGAACGACAAAATGCTGTCTCTATTTTCAAAGCACTCAGTATGGTTCGCAATAATGTCGGCAAGCAGAGCATAGGTTCGGTTATAGAAGCGGCAAGGTCAATCATCGAGGAGGCGGGCCTTCAAATTGATTATCTAGAAATTGTCGATCCAGTTACCCTAGAAAGTTGCGCTGAATGGCAAGAAATTCAAGTTTGTTGCGTAGCTGCTTTCTGCGGAGAGGTTAGGCTTATAGACAATATGTTGTGTGAATCGGTTCTTTGATGTAATTTTGCCGCGCTACAACGCGCATTAAGTTATGTACATCAACGTCCTCAAATCTAAAATTCATCGGGTACGCGTCACGCAGGCCGATCTCAACTATATTGGTAGTATTACCATTGATGAAGACCTCATGGATGCCGCAAACCTTATTGAAGGTGAACGTGTTCAGATTGTTAATATCAACAATGGAGAACGCTTTGAAACTTATGTCATCAAAGGGGACCGCAATAGCGGAATGATATGCCTCAACGGACCAGCTGCTCGAAAAGTAGCTATCAATGACATCATTATTATCATTGGCTATGCCATGTTAGACTTCGAAGAAGCTAAAACTTTTAAGCCATCTTTGGTTTTCCCGAACGAACAAACTAACTTGCTCTCGTAAACCATACATGAGCAAGCGTTTTAGCAATATCCAACATAAAATCCTCAACTGGGATGATGCCCTTAAAATGAGAGGTGTTTGGGCTTTGCACGATCAAAAAGTAGCCTTTACCAATGGCTGTTTCGATATCTTACACCTCGGTCATGTCAGTTATTTAGCACAAGCTGCAGATAGTGCCCAACGCCTAATTGTGGGTGTAAATACAGATATTTCAGTTAGACTCCTCGAAAAAGCCCCTAACAGGCCAATCAACAGTGAATACGCAAGAGCAATAGTGCTTGCATCCTTAAGTTGTGTAGATGCAGTTGTGTTGTTTGAACAACAAACTCCGCTTGAACTTATCAAGATCTTGAAGCCAGACGTGTTGTTAAAAGGAGCAGACTACAATGCAAGTCAAACTGACCCCGAAGCTAAAGATTATATTGTAGGCTCTTCGTTTGTCCGAAATTATGGGGGGCTTGTTCAGACCATTCCTTTTGTAGATGGTTACTCCACTACCGGCATACTCGCAAAGGGAGGTTAATGCAGTCCTTTAATTTTTACATCCACTCCTGTTTGTTCCTGCTCTTCTTTCCACTTTTCTAGTTTTTGCTGTAAGCGATTTTTTTTTGGGGCCGCCGTTTTTTGGGAATTCGTTTTGGACTCGGAATTGTCTTTTGATTTGAATTTAATTTGAATAGTTTCATGTGGAGTCTTTTGCTCTTGGTATGTCCCCACACTTTGGTCGTTTTTATAAAGTCCAAATGCAGACTTTAACATTTCTTTAGATTCTTGTTGACTCCGCTCAAATTGTTGTTGGGCTGCCTCTTTCTTGCCCTTTTTATCCCAACTTACTTTAGGGTTGTCAAGTGAGCCACTAATGCGTACAAATAGTCGTAAACCTGTACCGTCATCTAAAATCTCGCCAAATTCCGTTTGTGTTTCTTGAATAATCAGATCGCGTAAACGGAGTCCAACGGAATAATCAATATCATGTTCAAAACTATGTTTACCAACCAAATCGAGATCAAGTGCTGTAGATGCAATGTGCATTTTTTCAAAACTCAATTGGCGTTTTGTTATGAAAAAAGTATTCTCAAGGCGCTTAAAGCGGACATCTTTGAGCTTTTGTTGTAAGGCTGCTTGGTTTTTTGTGCCAAGTATAGCTTTGCCTTTCCCAATAGTAAGTGTATTAGCTAAATCCTGTAGAATTGGAGCATGTAACAAACGGCCATTATCGAGGATGCAGTGAACTCGCGCCTGCAAACTTGATTCGTCAATTCCAGTAACCAAATCATATTGTGTGCCAACCTCAAACTCAAAATTGCCTGTGCCATCAATTTGATCACTTGTTAATATACTTTGGTCAAAATTATTCCACTCCTTAAATAACTGACTAATGGCAATTTGCTTTGCAAAACCTTTGGTTTGAATTTCCATGAGTGATGGGCTTCGTTCTAGCAATTTGACTTGACCTTTCCACAGGCCTTGAGCATGATTAAACTGCAATTGCTGGATGCTTATTTGACTAGGGCTTATTGAAAGGTCAGCCCGCAATTGACTCAATTTTTTGCCATTGTAATGAAACGCTGCTACGTCTATTGGCATTTGCAGTGAGATATTTTGAGGTAAGATCCAATCGCGTTTTTGTCCATTAGATGGAGTGTCAAAATCCGCCATATTCAAGATTTTAGACTGAAATTTTCCCTTTAACATTAAAGGAGTAGCTGTACTCAATTGCACTGAATGCTGAGCAATCTGTATTTGTGCAGCAAGATCACTAGATCCTATTGTTGCCTTTACATCAACATCACCCTCAATTGCTTGAATAAACCAATTTGATTGATCATCCTGCTTCATTTGAGCACTTATTTTTAGGTTTGAATCACCGCGGAGTTCCTTCACATACGTCAACGGGTAAAAAGCTTGAACTAAACTCAATGGGACCTTTCCTTTAGCATTAATTGATAGTTTTGGCTGTAAAAAATTGCTTAGTTTCAGTTGTCCAAAAAATTGAGCGCCATTCGTTTTAAATGCAAATTCTTCAATATCAAGATCGTCAGTATCTGCATTTGAATAGGTTCCTAAGCAATGTAAATCATGAATTTTAGCGCCAAATTTTGGTTCAGTTAGATGACCTTCATCAATCCTAAAATAAGCCTGAATCAAAGGTTTTGCACGATCTATGGCATCCTCATAATGTAATTGAAAATCTACCTTGCCTTCTGCCTTTACCCGCTTAAGGTCGGGAAGTGAAGCGGGTTGAATAGTTCTTACTAACTGAACTAAAGATAAGTTCTGAGAGCGAATATCGAGACTACTATTCACAGGGCCAAATTCAGCATCTATTAAAAATGGGAGCCTGGCTAATTTGAATTGTGCCTGAGGGAGCTTGATGAGATTTTGACTTTGATCTACTAAAAGAGCCAGATCAAAAATCAAAGGCTCATTTCTCAGCAAAAGCACCTTGCCTTTTTTGATTTGATTGAGCCAAATATCACCGGTTGCTTTTAAGGTAGTTTTTTGTGCTGAAAACTTTCCAGAAAGGGATGCGCTTCGCACAGATGTGTGATAAGAATGTGAAGATTGCTTGTCAATATACGATACTTTATATTGTTCAAGTAAGATAGTTTCCAACTCTAAATCAAACGCAGAGTCACTCGAGGAAGTTTCTTTGAATATGTCATAATTACCGCGTCCTTTTGAATCTGTTTTTAGTTGAAGCCTTCCATTGATACTGCTGATGCGTTCAATGTGGTATTGTCCTTCCCAAATATCAAACGGATTAAATCGAAGGCTTATCTGTTGTGCATTCAAGAGGGTGTCTTTGGGTTCCAAAGGATCTGCAATGAGCACATTTTCAAATGAAACACTTAAATTGGGGAAAGTACGCCAGAAATGAAGATCTATTTGTGCAACTTTTACAGGTTCTTTTAGGTAGGTATTGACCTGAGCTACTACTTTTTGAATAATGCGATCTTCAAAAATATATAGTAATAAAGAGACAATAGTCATTAAGACCACAATCGATAATACTAGCTTTTTTATGATCCGCAACCAAAACTTCATATTCTTCTAACGAAAAAACTACCCATACGTTGCAAAGAGCGTCTAGAATTTTTTTTTAGCCCTATCTTTGTAGTCTCAATTACATACACATGAGTCATCTAGAACTTTCCGAACAAGAACTCTTACGCCGCGAATCTCTCCAAAAATTACGAGATTTAGGCATAGATCCATATCCAGCTGCTCTTTATCCAGTAGATGCTTTTGCGGCTGATATCAAAAAGGATTTTGAAGATGGCAAACAAGTTTGTTTGGCTGGGCGTATGTTATCCCAACGCATCATGGGCAAAGCATCTTTTGCCGAAATTCAAGATGCCTCCGGCCGAATTCAAGTCTATTTCAACCGAGATGAAATTTGCCCGGGTGAAGACAAAACCCTTTACAACGAAGTCTTCAAAAAACTCTTAGACCTCGGCGATTTCATTGGAATCAAAGGCCATGTATTCAAGACTCAAGTTGGAGAAATTTCTGTACATGTTACCGAATTTCAACTGTTAAGTAAGTCGCTTAGGCCCTTACCGTTACCCAAAACCGATGCTGCTGGTATTGTACACGATGCTTTCACAGATCCAGAATTGCGTTATCGTCAGCGCTATGTAGACCTTGTTGTGAATCGCCAAGTAAAAGATGTATTCATCAAGCGAACCAAATTATTCAATGCCATGCGCGAGTTCTTTAACCGTGCAGGTTACATGGAGGTTGAAACTCCAGTATTGCAAGCAATTCCGGGCGGGGCATCCGCCAGACCATTCATTACCCACCACAATGCGCTAGATATTCCGCTTTACATGCGCATTGCAAATGAACTTTATCTCAAAAGATTGATAGTCGGTGGATTCGACGGAGTATATGAGTTCTCCAAAAACTTTCGAAATGAAGGTATGGATCGTACTCACAACCCTGAGTTTACTGCCATGGAAATATATGTAGCCTACAAAGACTACAATTGGATGATGAATTTCACCGAACAACTTTTAGAGTACTGTGCGTTGGCCGTAAACGGAACTACTATTGCACAATTCGGGGAACATACCATCGATTTCAAAGCTCCATATAAACGTGTCACCATGCGTCAAGCCATCATTGACTTTACCGGCTTTGATATAGCGGGCAAAACAGAAGATGAGCTTCGCAATGCGGCACGTGGTATGGGAATTGAAGTGGACGAGACCATGGGTAAAGGCAAACTTATCGATGAAATGTTTGGAGAAAAATGTGAAGGAAACTATATTCAGCCAACTTTCATTACTGACTATCCAAAAGAAATGTCGCCACTTTGTAAAGTGCACCGCGAAGATCCAAGCCTTACAGAACGCTTTGAGCTTATGGTCTGTGGTAAAGAAGTAGCCAATGCTTACTCCGAGCTTAATGATCCGATTGACCAACGAGAGCGCTTTGAGGAACAACTCAAATTGCAAGAACGTGGTGACGACGAGGCCATGTTCATTGACCAAGATTTCTTGCGGGCACTTGAATATGGGATGCCCCCAACCAGTGGCTTAGGTATTGGAATGGACCGACTTATCATGTACTTGACTAATAATGCGTCCATTCAAGAAGTGCTTTTCTTCCCACAAATGCGACCTGAAGTGCAAACTCCAAAAGTATCACTCAACGAAACAGAATTAGGTATTTTTGAAAAAATGAAACAAGAAAAAGAACTCCTACTAAGTGAGTTGCGTGCCCAGTTTGAAATCAGTAATAAACTATGGGACACTTCTCTTAAAACACTGACAAAAAATCAACTTTTGGCAGTAACCAAGGTGGATGACTTACTTTATGTGAAGCTTATTTAATCTACTCCGCAATATTTCTGCGGATTAAATATATTTCTTGGTGAATTCCCAAAGGACAATTCCCGCACAAACACTCACGTTCAGACTGTGTTTTGTACCAAATTGCGGAATTTCAATAATATGATCAGCGATGTCTAATGCAGACTGTTCGACTCCATCAACCTCATTTCCGAAAACAAGTGCAAAGCCTGCTGCGTTCAACTGATCAATATGCTGTAACAATGTGGTTTGTACTGCTTGCTCCACCACACAAATTGCATATCCTTTTTCTTTGAGTTCATGAAGTGCTGATTCTAGGTTTGAAAAGTATTTCCAACTTACCGTGTCAGTTGCACCCAACGCTGTTTTGTGAATATCGCGATGTGGGGGCTGAGCTGTAATGCCACACAAATAAATCTCCTCGACATTAAATGCATCTGCTGTTCTAAAAAATGAACCAATGTTGTTCAATGAACGGATGCTATCTAAAACTAATACAATCGGGAATTTCTTTTGCTTAGCATAAGCCTCTTCGGTGAGCCTATTGAGCTCCCATAGCTTGAGTTTTTGAGTGGGGTTTACTGACATCTATGGCTCAAAAATACTGCAAAATTGTGGAAAAATTGCCTCGGGCACAGGGTTAAAAAGGGCTATCTTTACTCATCTAAAAAAGATATAGTGTCCAAGCAAAGCGCAGTAAAATCGTCCGAAACGCCCTTAATGAAGCAATACAATCAGATTAAGGCGCGGCATCCTGATGCCATGTTGTTATTCAGGGTTGGGGATTTTTACGAAACTTTTGGGGAAGATGCTATTAAAGCAAGTCGCATTCTTGGAATTATTCTCACTAAAAGAAAAAATGGAGCTGCCGCAGAAATGGAGCTGGCCGGCTTTCCTCACCACTCCTTAGAGACCTACTTACCCAAACTTGTTCGAGCAGGCCAACGAGTGGCCATTTGTGACCAGTTAGAGGATCCTAAAATGACCAAAACAATCGTGAAGCGAGGAGTAACTGAACTCGTTACACCGGGTTTGGCATTCAACGACCAAGTTTTAGACCAGCGCAGCAATAACTTTTTGTGTGCAATCCACCTCAATAAAACTGAAATTGGAGCTGCTTTTCTAGATATTTCCACAGGAGAATTCCTTGTTGCTCAAGGACCTGCAAATTACATTGATAAATTAATCAGTGGTTTTAGGCCAACGGAAATGATTTATCAAAAAAGTAAAACCAGCACTGTTCATGAGTTATTCGGTAATGACGCCTTTCATTTTAGGTTAGAAGAGTGGGTATTTGGCTCAGACTTCGCCAACGAACAACTCAACAAGCACTTTGGCACCAAATCACTTAAAGGTTTTGGTCTTGAAAACCAAGATTCCGCCATCATAGCAGCTGGAGCTGTTTTTCATTATCTCTCAGAGAACCAACAACAACATCTCGGACACATCACAAGCATCTCTAGAATTGCTCCTGATCGCTACATGTGGCTGGATCGATTTACAGTGCGCAACCTAGAGCTTGTCCACTCGCCAAACGACAACGCGGTAACGCTTTCTCAAGTATTAGACAAAACCAAAACCCCAATGGGCGGCCGCTTACTCAAACGCTGGTTGGTTTTACCTCTCAAAGACCGAAAGCCAATCGAGGAGCGGCACCAAGTAGTTGCTGCCTTAAAAGAAGAACATACGATCCACAGTGAACTAGACGCCCGCTTAAGTGAAATTGGCGACCTTGAAAGACTCATTTCTAAAGTTGCAGTTGGAAAAATTAATCCAAGGGAGGTACAACATTTAAGGCGAACGCTACAGCAAATCAAACCCATTCATCATTTACTTGGGTCCATAAGTAATCAAAGTTTAAAAGCGCTTCTTGATAACCTAGATGCATGCCAAGACTTAATTGAGCTCATAGAAAAAAACATCTGTGCGGAACCTGCGCTCCAAATTGGCAAAGGACCAGTAATTAAAGATGGGCGAGATACACTGCTCGACGAACTACGAGCCATTTCAACCAACGGCAAAGACTTTCTAGAACAAATTCAAGAAAGGGAAAGTCTGGCAACTGGTATTTCGAGCTTAAAAATTGCTTTTAACAACGTCTTTGGCTATTATATAGAAGTTCGAAATACGCATAAAGATAAAGTACCAGACTCTTGGATTCGCAAACAAACACTCGTTTCTGCTGAGCGCTACATTACAGAAGAACTCAAAGAATATGAGCAAAAAATTCTTGGTGCAGAAGAAAAGATCCTCAAGATAGAACAACAAATCTATCAAGAACTGCTCTATGCAATGGCCGACTTCATCGGACCTATTCAAAAAAATGCACAATACATTGCTCAACTTGACTGCCTATTTTCCTTTGCAAAAGTAGCACACGCACAAAATTACTGCCTGCCTACACTTTCTGATGGTTTCGAACTTGATATCAAAGACGGCAGACATCCAGTAATTGAACAACGCTTACCAATTGGCGATTCTTATATTGCAAATGACATTTTTTTAGACAACGGTAGTCAGCAAATTATTATGATTACAGGGCCCAACATGAGGGGTAAGAGCGCCATATTACGTCAAACCGCACTCATTGTACTGATGGCTCAAATTGGCTCATTTGTGCCGGCTAGCAGCGCAAACATTGGTCTTATTGACAAAATCTTCACGCGAGTTGGCGCCTCAGACAACATCTCTTCGGGAGAGTCTACTTTCATGGTAGAGATGAATGAAACCGCAAGTATACTCAACAATATTTCAGAACGCAGCCTCATCTTACTTGATGAAATTGGACGCGGGACCAGCACCTACGACGGAATTTCTATTGCTTGGGCTATTGCAGAGTTTTTACATGAAAATCCAAAGGCTAAGGCAAAAACATTATTTGCTACACACTACCACGAACTCAATGAAATGGCCAAGCGCTTTGAACGCATTCATAATTTCAATGTCAGCGTAAAAGAATTAGGTACTCAAGTGCTCTTTCTTCGAAAATTAATAGCAGGAGGCTCGGCACACTCATTTGGTATTCACGTTGCAAAGCTTGCCGGTATGCCGACTCAAGTTTTGAAGCGTGCAGAAAGCGTACTCAAAGATCTTGAGGCTACTCATGCAAATGTTGGAGGCGGGACCAAGCCAACTAAACCAGCTGTAGCGTCCATTAATCAAGACGTACAGCTCAGTTTTTTTGCGCTCAACGACCCTGTACTCCAGCAAATTCACGATGAGCTCGTCTCCACAGACATCAATGCACTTACGCCAGTAGAAGCACTAATCAAACTCAATGAAATAAAAAAATTAACGGGTGCATAAGGTTATCATCGTCTGCGTATTATTTTTATTAGCGAGCTGTGCTATTGAAGATGCTCAACCAACACGGGAGAAGCAACTCACTATTGCTCAAAACTTCATGAATGCACAGCAAAAAAAACTTTTACAACAAATGGCCAAGCGCAGGTCAATTGAATTAACCATATTAGATTATAGCGCTAACAGCATTCGTAAAGCCATTCAACAAAATCCGTGGGCCCCTGGCTTTGATTTGATCATGTTAGATGGCCTGTATGCCCAAAGCAAACTAACTGGCCTATCTTTTCAGTACACGGAGCCTAATTACGCATACATTCCTATTGGCATCTCCTATATTCCTGACTCTAATTTAAATGTGCGGTACTTCAATGACCTTTCCACCAAATATCTATGGGCTGCCCCTGAAAACAAAGCGTCTTCTATTCTCAATTTACATTTAGCATATGCTTATCGTAAAAAAGAAACCAACAAAAAACTCGATAGCTCCTACAAAAAACTAGTTCGTGGACTCAAAGACCACAAGCTTTCATATGATGCCTATCAGCTTCGAAATACGATCTTAATTAGCACCTATGCTTCACATTTAAATGTCTTAAAAAAAGCCGTAAAAAAAAGAGAATTTATTTTTGGCGTCCATGAGCCAAATCAAATGTTTGTGGATTACATGAGTCTTACTATAATTAGCCAAACATCACAATACACGACTGCTATGCGTTTTGTACGTGCACTACATCAAATGCGCGACCACAACCAATATTATAGAAATCTATTTGGTTTAATAGGCCCTAAAGAAGTAAATGGTTTGCCCGCTCCAAGCACCTTAATCAAATACATTGAGAAATGACACCTAAATGACACTGTGTCTTTAAGACTTCACTAATTTTGTAAAAAAATTTTGTTATGTATCCAGCAGAACTCGTTCAACCCATGAAAGAAGACCTCACAAATGTAGGTTTTGAAGAATTACTCGATGCTGCAGCCGTAGATGCTGCAATCAATAACAACACAGACACCATGCTAGTAGTTGTTAACTCAGTGTGCGGCTGTGCTGCAGGAAATATGCGTCCAGGCGTTAAACTTTCTATTCAACACGATAAAAAACCAGCTAAATTGACTACCGTCTTTGCTGGAGTAGACCAAGATGCTGTTGCGCAAGCAAGAAAATATTTCTTGCCTTACCCTCCATCTTCGCCATCTATTGCGCTATTCAAGGAAGGTAAATTAGTTCATTTTTTAGAAAGACACCATATTGAAGGCGGAAGTGCACAAATGATTGCTGCAAATCTACAGGCAGCTTATGATGAATTTTGTTAGTCTAAGCGGAAAAGTGCAGCAGCAATTCCATCAGCTTGCAGCTTCCCTTGTTCAGTTAGTATTATAAATTCACCTGACTGAATTAACCAATTCAAGCGCGCAAATTCTTCAATTTGCGCGCTTTCTTTTACTGTCATAGGTTCTGATAAAGACCTTAAATCCAAGCCCCACTTGGTACGAAGCCCCAATAATATTTGTTCGTTCCGGCATTCATTTTCGCTCAAAAATTCAGTTTCAAACCACTCATTTGATTTGCCTACAAGTTGGGTATAGCGCGTATTATTTCTAATATTCCAACGTCTTTCTTTTCCATCAAAAGAGTGTGCAGAGGGCCCTACACCTATGTAAGATTGAAAATTCCAATATGAACTATTATGTTTAGAATGCAATCCTGGTAGTGAAAAATTGGAAATCTCATACTGCTCCAAGCCGTTAGCCTGGGCCATTTCTAATAACAATAAAAATTGTTCGCTTTGTAAGACCTCACTAGCAGGCTGAATTCGCTTTTTGCGAACTAAATGATTCAATGCAGTCTTGGGCTCAATAGTGAGGCAGTAGGCAGACAGATGTTGAATATTCAAATTAAATACCGCTGTTAAACTTGTACGCCAAGCTGCTAGGGACTGGCCAGGTAAGCCATAAATTAAGTCTACACTTATGTTGTCAAAACCACATGCTTTTGCCAAACGAATGCCTTTCAAACCGTCTTCAACTTGGTGAGCACGATTCATCCAACGCAGATCATCATCTGAAAAAGTTTGTAATCCAATACTCAATCTATTAATACCAAAGCTCCTCCATAACAATAAGCTTGCCTCGTTTATATCTTCAGGATTGACTTCAAATGATATTTCTGCATCTGGTATAACTTGATAATTTGCATGAATGGTATCAAAAATCTGTTTGAGCTCGTTATCAAATAGGATACTTGGGGTACCACCACCAAAATAAATTGTATGAATGGGGGAAGTCTGTTCTAGAGCGCGCAAAGACAATTCTTTACACATTGCGCTTATGAGACTACTGCGGTAATTCTCAAATGTTGTAGAGAAATGAAAATCACAATAGGTGCAACGCTTGCGACAAAAAGGAATGTGCAAGTAAAGCCCGCTCATCTTAACAACTTATTGCTTCATGAATTTCTTCTTCACCATTACTCCATTGACATCTGTAAGTTGCAATAAATAGGTGCCTGCGCTTAACATCTCGATATCGAGCTCTGTTGAACTTGCCTCCTCTGTAAGTGAAAGTAAGAGTTTGCCACAAATATCAAATACGCTTATTTGCATTTGTGTGTAATTATACCAATTGATGTTCAACAATTTGGCAGCTGGGTTAGGAGATATCGTGAAAAGCGGCGATAAAGCATCGATTCCTGCATCATCTATATGGCGAACTACCATTCCCGTGCTATCGCCAAAATCAGCAAAAGGCAGCTCAAAAATCGTGACCGCATTGTTATCAGCGACAATAATATTACCATCTATACCTCCCCATTGAGCAGCCCCCATTCCATCACCATAAAAATCATAGATGACAAAAGTATAGCATTCAAATGCGGTTAGAGGAATATCGTAATTATAGGTTGTGTTGTTTTGTAATGGATTGGTTGGATCATTAGGCGCGGGAAATGCTCCAGTACCAAAGTTTCCGGATACAGCCTCGTTTCCTTCCGACCAAAATACAGCTCCAGATGCATCTAGCAATTCTAAGTAGGTTTCGTCTGCGTAATCATCAGTTATGAGCGTAACTTTCAACATATCAATCGTCTCGGGTACAGGATTCACAAGAATGGCAGCATTAGACTCATTATTACTTGGATTCTCATCAAGTAATTGATTAGGATTGGAAACAGTGGCCGTAAATGTATGATTACCGGGTGTGAGTTGGATGAGCGGAAAAGAAATGCTTTCTGCTTGCCATTGGTTGAGCGAGCCGGTCCAATTGTATTGTTGCACCGCGCCATTGTCTATTTGATAATTAATTTGTGCGCTTGTTAACAATGTTGTTCCAACATTTAAAAGAGAAACAGTTGGTAGGTAATCCGCTCCACATATTGCTTGGGCGCTGAGCTGAGCCGCTGAAAGTGCAGCATCTAGCGCTACAACAGCAGTGTTATTGGGGTCAAAACCATCAATAAAAGTGGCTCCTGAATTTGTAGGGTCTAGCCAAAATTTTAATTGGTTCGTACTGTTGCTACCTGCAGGCTCCCAAGAATTAGCTACTCGGCCATAATAATCAGGTGCACTTAAGTTTTGGCAAGAAGCACCGCCCCCCCATAATTGACCAATTATCCGGTGGTTTTGATCAAATAATGGCGAACCAGAAGAGCCTCCTTCTGTTGTTGTATTTCGGTCCCATTCAACTGTCCAAGTTGAATTTGCTTCTGACGACCCCATTCCTTGAGAAATTGATGGAGCAGCATCATCAAAGGAAATTTTCTTAATATCACCTGAAGGATGATGAATACAAACCGTAGCTGTTGGGATGCTTCCAGAGTTATCCCAGCCTGAAAAGTAAGGATTGTAATCTAGAGGGACCGATCCATTAACCAACCCACCAGTAATTTCTACCAAACAGAAGTCTGAAGGTGTTCGACGGGAACGCAAAACCGCACCACTTAAGGACTGAAAGCTTGGTGCCGCACCAGGGTTTGAGCAATCTGTAGCCTGCCAATTGAAACGGAACACCCAATTTGCCGGATTACTGTAGCAATGGTTCGCTGTAAGGACATAAGGCTTGCCGTCATTTTCGGTGTTGTTGATCAATGCTCCAGAGCAAAAACCACTGCTACCAGAAACAAGCATTACGGCACTATTACGCTGAGGAGTCCAAGGCAGCCCATCAGGACAATTGACATTCATATTGCAAGACCCAGAGCTTCCAAAAGCTTTCTCCATAAATTCGGTAGCTGTTCGGTAGCCATGTGTAACGGTTCCCACTTGCACATGACCCACAGGGTTGGATGGAGCAACATAATATTCAATGATTGCTTGCTGACCCTCAATGAGTTCCGTACCAAGTTGGCCCTCGTAAATATGTTCTTGAGTGAAAGCGCCTAGAATAAAATCTTTGTTGGTGTTGTATACAAATAGTTGATTGCCTTCAGGAATTAGCGTTTGCTCAAATGTTAGATTCACCGTTAAAGCACCTATACAATTCACCTTTAACAACCACAAACGAGCGCCATTTGGTAAATCAAACCATGCCCCCGTGTTTGTAGTGGATAAATTTGTGTAGTTGTTGTAGCCAAAACGCCAAGGTGCAATACCCAAATCATCAGTAAGCGCGTCTTCAGCCCGAAGTGCAGTTAAATCAGGCTGTGCAAATTCCCATGTAGGTATCTGTTTTTGATCTAATAGTAATTTATGGGAAGTTGGAAGGCCTCCGTTTCCTTGTATTTGAGCAAATAAAGAGTAACTAATGAAGACAATAAGAAGAGAAGAGAATATTTTCATAGAGAAGTTATTTCATTTAAAGCATATGTCGAAAGTAGTGTTTTTTGAATCAAGAACGGTAGTGATAAGACGAAAAAAATAACCAACAAGTTGTATCTTTGTCTCATGTCTAAGCCATTTGTAGTAGGTATTTGTGGAGGAAGCGGAGCTGGTAAAACCACTCTGCTCAAACGCTTATCTGAAACTTTTCTGGACGCTAGCATTGCCGTGTTCTCCATGGATAACTATTATCTACCAATAGAACAACAGTCTCAAGATGCAAATGGTGTAGTTAATTTTGACTTACCAACTGCCCTTGACCATCAAAAACTCACAGCTGATCTTCAGATCCTTATCTCCGGGCAGCCCATTGAAGTGCGTGAATATTCCTTTAATGTTCAGGGTGGGAAAAGTGTATTGCTCACTATTCATCCGAGTGACATCATTATTGTAGAAGGGTTATTCACCCTGCACTATCCACATGTTTTTGCTCAACTTGATTATAGCATTTTTGTCGATGTAGATCATGCAACCCAATTGGACCGTCGTATCTATCGCGATCAAGAAACCCGCGGTTATTCCCGTTCTGAGATTATTTACCAATGGGAAAACCACGTTTTGCCGTGCTATGAACAATTCATAGAGCCCTACCGTAATAATGCTCATTTTGTTTTTTACAACGATCATCGGGCAGATCAAGATTTTTTGCGTTTGAGCGAACAACTGCGTACCTTGGTACCTGAGCGCTTTATACAATGAAATTGATATTTTCCTTCTTGCGGACATGGAAATTCAGCCTGCTTGGTTTGTTTTTTCTAATCATTGGTATTGTTTTTTACAGCGCCAATCAAAGCCAGCGATTTTCTGCAGAAGATATCCAGCTTCAATTTTCGGAACTCGAAAAAGAAAGTGAGAGCTACGCACGTTCAGTGCTCAATAATTTAACCGCCGGCAAGGCATTGCCAAAAGCCAAAGAGTTTTCATACCATCTATATGAAAACGGAGTGCTTTTTGGATGGAGTAGTAACCAATTACCAGTTGGTCGCTACAAGACTAAACTATTTCCTGCTAATGGGCTTATTAAACTTAACAACGGTTATTACTATAGTCGTAACATTAAAAGCAAAGGTGTAGAATGCTGTGTAAGCTTTTGTTTGATTAAATCTTTTGAATTTAGTAATTCCTATTTGAATGCTTCTAATCCCTCATATTGGGACCAACAATTTGATCTTGAGCTCAATGGAAAGGCTAAAAATGCAATTAAAAATCAAAAGAATAAAACTGTTTTTTACGTAAGCCCTCTCAGCTCAGAAACACTACCTGCGGGTAGTAATTGGGGACCGTTTTTTATCCTGCTTTCACTTTTTCTAATTACTTACCAACTCCAATCCAATTTGGAGAAACAATGGTGGGGTAGCCTTTTATTACTACTTGGCCTTGTGTTGTTTCGCATTGTATTATATGAAACCATATGGCCAGACAACTGGCTGCTAAGCGATTGGTTTTCTGCCGGATTTTTTGCTTTTAATGAATGGTACCCAGACTTCTTTGCCTATTCGATAAATAGTTTATTTATTGTTTTTGGGTTTAGAATTACACTTGCATTAATTCGCTTAACAGATTCACCATGGGCTAAATTATTTGCATTTCTAATTCCCATGACCTTTTGGTTGTCCATTTTACATTTGTTATCTATAGCCATTGCGCATTCCAATATTCCATTAAGTTTTGAACACCTCTTTGAATTGAGACTCAGCTCTTACTTCTTCTTTTCACTATTAGGCTTTGCTTTATATAGTTTTCAAAAAACGGTCTTTATTTCCATTTACATTAACAAAAACGAACACTGGTTCAATAACAAAATCAAAAGATTTAGCATTATTGCTTTGCCATTTCTGCTGTTGTTCATCATAGATAATTCATCGATCAATCTTCTGCCGCTTTTAGTTATCGTTATACATCTGCTTTTTGAGCATAAGAATAAGAACTCTTGGCAGCAATTGAGTAGCCAACTATTGATACTAACTATCAATGCCTCTATAATTACCTTTCATTTACAAACAATGCAGTTTCAAAAAGATCTGGAAAATCGGAAACTGTTTGCACAACAACTCGCTATAGAACGCAACATCAATTTAGAACTTTCTTATGCCCAAATTGCTCCGAATTTAAATGAAGAGCCGTGGTTACAAATTCCTTTCGATACACTGCGCAAACAATTCACAAAAGTTGGTTTTGAGCACATTTTGACACAAAAGTATTTTACCGGAGTCTGGGACGGTTTTGATATTCAAGCAGATATTTTTGACCAACAGGAAATTCCATGTTTCAGCAACGATTCATTAAAACTCAAGAGACTCAAATCCCTAGTGAAACAACATGGCCAAGCATCCGATATTCAGGATGGTCTATTTTTTATGCCTCATGAAGAGGAAGGTTTGAGTTATGTCATTTTATTGCAATTGCCTGAAAAAAAGTCTTTAGCCATAACCTTGGTTTCAAAGAGAATTCCGGAAGAAATTGGCTTTCCTCGCCTACTTATTTCGGACCAAGCTGGGATTTCAAACAGCCTTGAAGCATATGCTATTGGAAAGTATGCAGAGGAACGACTCATTCATCAGACGGGAACATTCAATTACCCCAATCAATTAAAGGCATTTAGAAAAAAGGGAGGCATTAAAGAGCGCTTTGATTTTCAAGGATTTACTCACGTTATTGTTCAAAAAAAAGCAGGATCTGCGATTATCATTTCTGCTCCATCGAGCAATTGGTTTACACAGATTACCAGCTTTGCATTTTTATTCATTTTTTGGGGTTTTACCTTGCTGTTCAATCAGTTATTTAAAATAACTTTTCAAAATGAGACCTCGCAATGGTCTCTTTCTTTTAAGGTGCAACTGGCTTTTTTACTTGTTTTATCACTTTCTTTATTTCTTTACGGGCTTGGCAGCTCTGTTTTTATTACAAGACAATTTGATCATTACACCCAAGAAAATCTCCGTGACAAATTGGCTGCAGTCAAAGCAGAATTAAATTCACAAACAGCAACTCTCGATACCTTAAATGCTTCTAAAGTTGGCAAACCGTTAGAAAGCAAATTAGCCAAACTCTCCTCAGTTTTTAAAACTGACCTTTTTATTTTTGATAGTGATGGTTTTTTAATTGCATCTTCTCGACCCAAGCTTTTTGCCTATGGGCTTATTGGCGAACACATGAATGCTGAAGCAATGGACGCCCTACTTGGCCAAAACCAAAGTTATTTTTCACACCAAGATCAAATAGGGAACCTGAATTACCGTAGCGCATATCTTCCAATAGTCAATGAATCTATGAAACAAATTGGATTCATTAACCTGCAACTTTTTGGTCAACAAGAAGCATATGAACAACAAATTGAAAGCTTTTTCAAGGCAGCAATTAATGTATTTGTATTGCTACTTGCTATTTCTGTTTTTATCGCATTAGTAGTGAGTAATTGGTTAATTGGACCCTTACAAGTTGTTGCGCGAGCAGTAAGAAATCTTGAACTAGGTAAAAAGAATCAAAAAATCAGCTATCAAAACGACGATGAAATTGGAGCACTTGTGAACGCCTACAATGAAAAGTTATCAGAACTTGATCAAGCGGCACAACAAATTGCAAGAGTTGAAAGAGAAAGTGCCTGGAGAGACCTTGCTCAACAAATTGCACATGAGATTAAAAACCCTTTGACGCCAATGAAGCTTAACATTCAGCACTTACTCCATCAATTAGAAAAAGAAGACGCTGACGCCAAACAACTTGCCCAAAAATCATTGCCTTCACTTATCAAACAAATTGATGCTTTGGCCAGAATGGCCAATGAATTTGCACGCTTCGCCAAATTACCCGATCCTCAATTTGAAAAATTAGAACTTCATTCACTTATTGAGCAATCCATTGCAATGTTTGAAAAGAATGAAGCATCTATAATTTTTGAAAAGTCACAAAAAGAAATCTGGATAATGGCAGATAAGGACATGCTTCATCAGGTTTTTCACAACTTACTTTTAAATGCTCAACAAGCATTAGTAGAGACTACAACACCAAAGATTGAAGTGCGCGTAACACTCCTTAATCAGGAAGTAGGCATCGTCATACAAGACAACGGTATTGGGATCTCAGACGAACAGCAACCACAAATTTTTACTCCCTACTTCACCACCAAATCTTCGGGTTCTGGAATTGGTTTGAGTGTCGTTCGTCAAATTGTTGAAAAACACGGAGGTAACATTAGCTTTGAAAGTGAACACTTAAAAGGAACCTCCTTTTATATCACGTTCAAATTACTTTCTGAAGGGCTTTAAGTCGTAGACAAAAACCTTGTCTTTATGATACAACTCATGCTTCAAGTATGGTTGAATTAGCGTATTTGCTGTATCTAACTGAAGTAATAATAACTTACTTGCACCCATGCCAATCCACTTTCGAATCATATAGGCGTCACTTACATGAGCTCTAAATCCATAACCGCTGAATCCGATGCGGTCAATTGTGCTGAGGTGAATATTCGGATATGGATCAGAAAAACAAAAAACTGTATCCGTCGGAGCAATAATGCGCTGAAGCACTTTAGTTTGGTCTTGAATCTGCTTCAATCCTTCTTGATGATTGAAATAAAACCAACCCCAATTCCCTCGTATAAATTGAGACGTTAAAAAAGTATTTTTCACGATTATATTTTGATGCCCAGCCGCAACTTGAGTAAAAGATATGGTATTGAGCAAAATTAATCCAAGGCTAAGGCCGAAAGCCACTTGCCTAATGCGGCGGTTTGCAATGACCTGATGTCGTTTATTCAACACCAAAGCAGTTATTGTCAATGGGAAAAAAAGCACTTGAATAAAATAATAATCATGGACTTCAAAAACCCAAAACCATAAAATAAAATACGCAGCAATACCAGTTAAAGCAATCAAAATCCAATATTTCAAAAACAGACTGATCTGTGCTCGTAGAGCCAACACAATAGTTGCGACAAAAAGAGCTATAAATAAAATCGGATGATTAATTTCTTTTAGGTGGTCTGCTAGCAGTAACTTTATTATTCGCCATCGTGTTGCAATATCTACCTCCCAAATAGGTCGAATAGAAGTCGAAAAAATAGACGAGTGAAACCGAGCATTATAACTTATTGCATAACTATACCAACCATAAACAGATAGTAATGAAATCAAAAAAATACCGGTAATTACATGAGTCCTGCGTTCTTGCCAATATATTCTGTTTTTTTGATGTAGACTGAAGAAGAAAAATGCACCCACAAAAGACAAAACAGCAATGAGTGCCGTGATTTTGATTAAGACAGCAAGCGTTAAAAAGAGAGCAAAAAATACGGCATTTGATGCCTTAGAACCTTGGAGAAACCTTAAGAAAAAACTTCCGGCAAGTAAGAGACTAGCAAAGGAAAATACATCTGGTAAGAGTGTGTCCGAATAATAAATGAGCACCGGATAACTGAAAATTATTCCACTAAAGATCAGGGTGATTTTCTCTGAATTAAAATACCATAATGATACATTTCTAAACGCAATTATTGCCATCAATAAATAACCCAAGCTAATCAATTTGGCCACCCACAAATGATATCCTATGAAATACCAAATTTGACCTATTACAAAATAGATTACAGGAAATTCTGCTGCCGCTTCACGATGACCAAAATTGGAAATGGAATGCGTCTTTGGCTCAAACAAGCTTCCCTCTTTTGAAAACTGTATAGCTTGAGATAGAGAATCTGCTTTGCGACATTCGTGAATAGGCAGAATAGGATCAAAAAAATGTTGCCAAAAAGCGTAAAGAAAACTTAACAACAATAAAAGGCCTAATATGCGCCACTTTAAGTCTATCTTGAAATCAATTACTTTCATTGTAAAAGTAAAGATACTGATGCTGTTCCAAAAAACGTTAATTCCTCTGTTTAATAAAATTCAATCCTCAAGGGGAAAGTAAACTCTGACACTACACTTTGCCCATGCTGATCTTTAGCTGGCAACCAATTGGGCATAGAAAGCAATACAGATTGAAGAGGCCTGCTCATGATTTCCAATTCCTGATCTGTAAATCTCAAAAAAGTAATGTCTCTTACTCTACCTTTAGTATCTATTAAAATACGGATATAAATCTTGCCGCTAATCCCTAGCTCATAGAGGTGCTTCCATTCGGCGCTTCCGGAGATATTTTGCTCAATATATTGAATCAACTCTTTCGATGACTTTCCAAAAGATGCCTCTTGAGCAGGAAATCGAACAACGCTATCATGAATAGTTTGGGGTGGTGGTGGGCATTCGGGCCGGATAAAATATTCAGGTAGAATGTCTGGTTCAACAGGGTAAGGATCTATTGGTTCTGGATCGATAGGGCATGGAGAAGGCGGAATAATTCTTGGAATGACGACTTGATTCTTTTTGATTTTTAGCGTATCATTTAAGGTCGTTTTTGTTGGCTGCTTCTGGCTTTTTTCTACTGGCGTCGTTCTATTATGAAGCTGACCACGGGAACTTGTATTGTCTTCACTGCAGGAGGAGCAGACAAAACACCCTAACAAAAAGAAGAAATGTAATTGACTCATAAGAATACCTTTATAACAAATAACGCACAAACAATTGAATCCTTACCTTTGTTAGACTAAAAAAACAAAATGCATCGCTATTGTCTCGACCCTTGGAAACGCACACGCGTTACATCTAAAGTAGTTCAAATTGGAACCTTAGCCTTAGGTGGCACCCATCCTATTCGAGTTCAATCCATGACAACAACCGACACTATGGATACCAATGGGTCGGTGGCACAATCAATCAGAATGATTAATGCTGGTTGTGAGCTAGTGCGTCTTACCGCTCCAAGTAAAAACGAGGCTGAAAACCTTCAAGTTATCAAAGCAAAACTGGTTGAAGCAGGTTATCACACGCCACTAGTTGCAGACATACATTTTACTCCTAATGCCGCGGAAATTGCAGCAAAAATTGTTGAAAAAGTACGCGTTAATCCCGGAAATTACGCAGACAAAAAGAAATTCGAGGAAATCGATTACACTGATCAGAGCTACCAGGCAGAACTCAATCGCATTGAAGAAAAATTTACACCACTTGTACAGCTTTGTAAAGCAAACGGCACAGCAATGCGCATTGGCACCAATCATGGTTCTCTTTCTGACCGTATCCTGAGCCGATACGGAGATACCCCAGAGGGAATGGTTGAGTCCGCCTTCGAGTTCATAAGAATTTGTGAAAAAAATGATTTTGATCACCTTGTCATTTCTATGAAAGCTAGTAATACGTTGGTCATGGTTCAGGCCTATCGTTTACTGATGGCTAGAATGTTAGAAAATGGTATTGTGTACCCTCTTCACCTAGGTGTTACAGAAGCAGGCGACGGCGAAGACGGACGCATCAAATCTGCTGTTGGAATCGGAGCGTTGCTCGAGGACGGACTTGGAGATACCATACGCGTTTCACTCACAGAGGCCCCCGAAGCAGAGATTCCTGTAGCTCAAAAATTGATTTCGAAATACAATGATTATCATGAATTTCCATTCGAGCGCCCCTCTTTGCAACTCCATTATTCTCCATTCTCTTACCAAAGGAGAGAAAGCAGTACTTGCCATAACATTGGAGGCAAAAATGTACCAGTTGTTTTAGCCGACCTTTCTTATCTAGAAGAAATCAAACAAGCCCATTTCTTTGGTTTCGGTTACCAATACAGTGTGCCACTTGACAAATGGAACATATTAGACCAAGCGGCAGATTACGTTTACCTTGGCAATAATGAAATTCATTTCGAAGTTCCCGGGACTCTAGGCATCATTCTAAACTATGAGCTTTGGAATGCAAAATATAGAGACAAAGCAGGTTATTACCCACTTATATTAGCGGAAGAAATAGCCCTTGTTTCGCCTGAGCAAGTTTGTTTTTTACCGCTCGAAGCAGAGGAAGATATGCCCCTTGCACTAAATGCTCGACCAAATATTATTGTCATTCTCAACACTGCTTATGACAATAAAACGCAACTGTATCGCAAGTTTTTTCTAGATCTTCAAGAAAAGCACCTAACAAATCCGGTCATTCTCTCGTACCAATACCAAACAAATGAGCTAGAAGGCTTTCAGCTGTTTGCAGGTGCTGACGCAGGCGCATTACTTATCGATGGTTTTGGAGATGGTCTCTGGTTAAACGCTGACTTAGGTGCCCAATACATCAACTCTACATCATTCGGAATCTTACAAGCCACTCGAACACGAATATCTAAAACTGAATATATTTCTTGTCCTTCATGCGGTCGTACGCTGTTTGATTTACAAGAAACTACTGCCAAGATTCGGCAAAGAACAGCACACCTCAAAGGACTCAAAATTGGTATTATGGGTTGTATCGTCAACGGACCAGGAGAAATGGCTGATGCCGATTATGGTTATGTAGGTACCGGACCCGGTAAAATCAATCTTTACAAAGAAAAAACGATTGTAAAGCGAAATATTGAAGAGCAGCAGGCGGTTGAAGCACTCGTAGACCTCATTAAAGAATATGGTGATTGGCAAGAGCCAAAAAGCTAAAAAGATGGAGGGCAACTAAGCTCCATCCACTCATTGGAGTGAGGGTGATAAAAGCCTAGTTTAGCAGCATGTAAATGCAATCTGCCTGCTTTTTGACCATATAAATCATCCCCTTTAATTGGACAATTAAGCCCTAAATGATGTGCGGCATGCACGCGCAACTGATGAGTCCTGCCTGTTTGTGGATAAAGGGCAATACGTGTTTCATTGTTTTGGATAGCTAAAACTTTATACTTTGTATGAGCAAAACTACCATGGTCATAACAGACCAATTGACGAGGCCTATCTTCTAGATCTACCCTAAGCGGTAATTTGATCTCCCCCTCTTTTTCTAATGGAACCCCATCTAATACGGCAACATATTCCTTCTGCACTTTCCTAAGCAAAAATTGACGTTGTAAGCGCTGATGCGTTATTTTAGTCTTCGCTGCCAACATGATGCCCGAGGTAGACATATCCAACCTGTGCACCAATAATGGTCCATCAGCATCAGGATACTTTTTTCTTAGGTCATCTAGCGAGTTAGGCATTGGTAATTTACCAGGTACAGATAAATATTCATGGCTTTTATGAATTGCTACAATCCATTCGTCTTCATAAATCACTTGAATTGGTTGTTCAGGATGAATAATAGTAATTGGATTTTGATCAACCTTTAGCCCCAAAAGCATATGGCCTAGTATGGGTTCACACTTACTTTTACACGAGGGATAAAAATTGCCATGAATCCGCACCTCTGAGTCTGGTGCCATACCCCACCAAAACTCTGCCATACAGATTGGCTTTAATTCATGCAAATAGGCGTATTGTAATAGCTTCGGGGCAGCACACTCCCCGGCTCCGGCAGGAGGGGATTCCGTAAATAATTTTTGCACATTTTTCGACTGTCCTAGGGCATTTAAAAAGGAATACCGTTCAAATATTCTACGCTGTAAATCTGCGGAGTGTAATGCTCGTCTCTCCTTAAGTATCTCAATGCGTTGAAGGTAATTCTGCACTAATTCTTTTTGGGTCTCTATTGCCTTTTGGGCTTCACGTTTGAGCGCTTTAAGCGCTCTACTTTCATTCATACTTTGCAAACGCAAAGCCTCGAGCATATCAATATTTAGAGATGTCTGATTGTTTATTTCGTTTCTTTTTTGGTCTCGAAGCGCTTTTGCTATTTTATTTTTTAGTTGAAGCTCCTTGATTTGTTCTGCCCAACGCTGTTCAATAGCCAACACTTCACTCTTAAGCCTTAATAATTCTGGGGCCTTTTCGAGCGCTTCTAACTGAATCGTTAGCTGATGGATTTCTTGCTCTTCCTGACGAAAAAACCCTTGAGTTGCTAGCAAGTCAAATACTGGCGGAACAAACCCTTCATGCTGATTTGAATTTCCGAGTTTCCCAGAAAATGCTGCTAAATATCCAAGTTCTCCGGTAGAATTTTGAACAACTAATACCCCAAACATTTTGCCAATCGCCCCCAAGCGTTCTGTTCTGCTTATGCCAAAATCATGACCAAAATGTTCATTTTTAAGACGTTTTTGTAACAATTCGACAGCATGTTTCGCTAAAGGATGTACCTCATAATAAAATGGAAAGGTAAAGCAATCTGGTAGCTCTAAATGTTGGAGTTCAGTAGCAAAGGGAATAAACATACACAAAGGTCAAAAAAAAAACGCCCTCGGTGGAGGGCGTTTCTCAATTCTTTTAAAAGAAATTATTTGATAACAACATTTTTAGTTGTTGTAAGTCCGTCAACAGTAATAGTAACAATATAGCTTCCTTTTGCTACGTTTTCAGTAGAGAAAGAAACAACTTGTGTTCCGTTAAGGTTAGACATGTTTTTAGCAGAGATTACACGGCCTTGAAGATCCATTAATGCTACAGCGTAGTCATTGTTAGTAGCTTCAAAAGATACGTTCACTTCAGATGATGCTGGGTTAGGATATACATTCATAGCGATTGTAGCTAACTCATCCATTCCTAAAGCGCCAGTTTTGAATGCGCGGGTGTCAACAGAAGCAAACTCACCACCAGAAGCAAAAGTTGTTCCGTTTGCATCTACTAATGAGAAAGCACCGTCACCATATGCACAACAGATACCATCACCATATGCATCATAGATTTCAAAAGTATAGCACTCTGAAGGGTTTAATGTAACCAAGACTGGAGCCTGAACAGTTTGACCTGCTTGTGTTCCACCTAAATCTTGCCAGTTACCACCACCTTGAGCTACTGTTGCTCCGGCACCGTTCTTGATTGCCCAAGAAGTCTCAGATGCGTAGTAGTCAGTTGTAATGTTTACTGTTACATATTGAGAAACCGCACTAGCTGCAGTTCCTACTGTTACATTGGCATTGTTGTTTGCTGCAGATGCATCACCTGCAGTTGTAACTGTAACAACTAAAGCACCACCAGTAAAGTTTGCAATTGGAGAACAAACAACGTTTGCTACACCATAAGTTGCTAGGTTACCACTGTAAGTACCTGTTGAAACTGTAGTACCACCTTGAGTAACGGTTACAGTTGCAGAAGTAAGTGCAGATGTTCCGTTGTTTTGGATGTCAATAGATGGTGTGTAAGATCCTTCACAATGTACAGCAGCGCCTGTGTAGCTTAAAGCCGCTACGTCTGCAGGAGCAGATGCTGGTGGAGGACATGCGCCAACAGTTCCGTAAAGCGCTGTTGCACCTAATTGACCAACTTCTTCGATAATGCGGTTAGGGCAAATACGATAGATTGTTGGAAAATAATTGATGTTGTAATCATTGTTAATTTGATTAGCTGCTGCTGATGCAGGATTAGCCATTGGGAATTGGATTTGGTTACCAGTAGCTGGCTCAATCCAGTTACCAATAGAGCCTGCGCCATCAAGCATAGTGGCATCGGCTGTTGAACCATCGCCTTCAATCCAGATTACCATTACATCGTCAGTTGTGTTAGCAGATACACCTTGAGCTCCAGCTGGACCATGAGATGCATAAACATCTTCTAATGCACCAGAAAGATGGTAGTTCCAACAAGGACCACACCAAGTTGCTGAAACATCTAAAAATACTGTGTATCCTTGGTCAAGATAATCATAAAGGGTGTAAGACCCATTATTTGTTGTTCCTGCCGCAGCCAACCAAGGCTGGTATGCTGAAACTGTAAAGTTTGGAGCTACGCTTCCTGGATCAAGCTGAGCATTTGCGCTCAAACCTGCAAGTAACATAGCAGCTGAGAATAATAGTTTTTTCATGCGTTAAAATTTAAGTTTGGGTAAATATAAATAAATTCCCGCTAAAGAAAAAAACTATAAATAAAATGAAATGATGCGGCCCTTATTTTTTCTTGAGCTGCTCTTTTATGTAGAGCTCGATAGCAGCAACCATTGATGGTGCTTTAGGGTGAGGAGCGTGTACATCCAATCGCAAGTTGTTTTTGAGCACTGCATTGGCAGTTGTTGGGCCAAAAGCTGCAATTGTGGTTGTATTTTGCTTGAATTTAGGAAAATTCTTAAATAGAGATTCTATCCCTCCTGGACTGAAGAATACCAACATATCATAGTATACATCTTCAAGGTCAGATAAATCTGCTGCAACTGTTCTGTACAGAACTGCCTTTGAAAACGGAATGTTGTATTTTTCTAAAGTGAGCGGAATGTTATCGCGAAGAATATCGGTGCAAGGCAATAAAAACTTTTCACCTTTCTGTTTCTTCATGACCTCGGCAAGTTCATCAATCGTTTGTTTACCAAAGAATATTTTACGCTTTCGGTAAGTAACATATTTCTGAAGGTAAAGCGCAACCGCTTCCGTAATACAGAAATACTTCATGGTATCTGGAACTTCAAATCTCATGGCTTCAGCCATTCTAAAGAAATGATCTACAGCAACTTTTGAAGTGAGAATTATTGCGGTGTGAGCCGAGATATCAACTTTTTGATTTCGAAACTCTTTGGGATCGACTCCCTCCACTTTTATAAATGGTCGGAAATCAATTTTAAGCTTGTATTTATCAGCTAAATCGAAATAGGGAGATTTATCGCCTTCTGGTTTCGGCTGGGAAACTAAAATGGTCTTGATAGCCAAAGTTGTTGTTTTAATTAGTTGTATTCACCCGAAAACCAACGCCATACGAAAAGTATGGGTAGGATTTCTAAGGTGCAAAGGTACAAAATTAAATAATACCATTCCAAATTTGCCTGCGCACAAGCCCTCCACGCTTTAATCAAGCGCCATAAATAGCTAATAAAGCAAAGTATTAAAAAAAAGTTTTGTAGTAGAATATTTGCCTGACCATAAATCAACCATAAAAAAGATAGTCCTAAAAACGGTAATCCAATAAAGGCCCATACTTGTTTATTGATTTCAGCAATTACCCCAACCATTTTCCAATTGTCAGTCAAAAAAAGTGCAATTCGAAAATTGAGTAGCTGAAAAAGTAAAAAAGATGCCGTTACGCCCAGGGCAAGGCCGAATGCAGTTGTTCTATCAATCCAAGTTAATAAAAAAAGATAAGTGCAAAGGCTGAATGAAACGATAAAGCTAGCTAATAAGAGTGTTTGGGTTGCTGGTCGTATTTTTTCATCATCAAAGCCAAACCCATCAACTTTACTCATTTTCCAAAATCGCTTCCAGGATAATGACAAAGCATCTGGGGTGCTGATGCGTGCATAAGCTACAAACGTCAATGAAAGTAATGTAACGAATAGCAAATAGCTATTCATTTGGGATGCTCTTTCAATGAGTTCGAATTTAGGCAAGGTTTAGAATTTGATACAAAAATAATTCAAATTTACATGCTACAGCCGCTCAGAATATTGCGTACTTTTGTCCCACAAATCAATCACCATGAAAACCGATTTATACCAGCACCCTGATTACTTCAACATGGACGACCTGCTTTCTGAAGAGCATAAACTTGTGCGAGATGCAGCAAGAGCTTGGGTCAAAAAAGAAGTTTCTCCTATTATCGATGAACATTACGAAAAAGCGACTTTTCCAATGCACATTCTTAGTGGGCTTGGTGAAATTGGTGCTTTCGGACCATATATACCAGAGGAATATGGGGGCCCAGGTCTTGACCAAATTTCTTACGGACTCATTATGCAAGAATTAGAGCGTTGCGATTCTGGATTGCGTTCAACTGCATCTGTTCAATCCTCTTTAGTTATGTATCCAATTTGGAAATATGGCTCTGAAGAACAAAAACAAAAGTACTTACCCAAACTTGCTACCGGAGAAATGATAGGCTGCTTTGGCCTCACTGAGCCAGACTACGGTTCTAATCCGGGGGGCATGATTACCAACTTTAAAGATGCGGGCGATCATGTAATACTCAATGGAGCAAAAATGTGGATTTCAAACGCCCCATTCGCTGCAATAGCAGTAGTTTGGGCAAAAGATGAATCCGGGCGCATACACGGCTTAATTGTGGAGCGTGGCATGGAAGGTTTTTCAACTCCAGAAATGCATGGAAAACTTTCGCTACGTGCTTCGGCTACAGGAGAGCTTATTTTTGATAACGTAAAAGTTCCAAAAACAAATATTTTGCCTGGTCGTTCTGGGCTAGGGGCTCCACTCAGTTGCTTGGATTCTGCTAGATTCGGAATTGCATGGGGGGCTCTCGGGGCCGCCATGGATTGTTATGATCAAGCACTGCGTTATTCTCAAGAACGCACGCAATTTAATGTGCCAATTGGCGCTTTCCAATTGATTCAAAAGAAGCTGGCTGAAATGATTACTGAAATTACTAAAGCGCAACTACTGACCCTCCGTTTGGGTCAATTACGCAATGAAGGCCGCGCAAGCTCAGCACAAATTTCAATGGCAAAACGCAACAATGTAGAAATTGCCCTGAATATAGCGCGCGAAGCCCGTCAAATACATGGCGGTATGGGAATTACCAGCGAATATTCAATGATGCGTCACATGGCTAATTTAGAATCAGTTGTTACCTACGAAGGGACACATGATATCCATCTGCTCATTACCGGCATGGATGTAACTGGAATACCAGCCTTTACCAGAGAAATGCCGAATCTATAATTTTTAGATTTCTTCGCTTTCAGAAAGCGCATCTCCTCTCAAGAGGCGGATGCGCTTTCTTGCTTCTGCACCAAATAAACTTGCTTTGTACTCCATTAAAAGCCTTTTGTATAAGGTCTCTGACGCACTTTTATCTAATAAAATAGAGCCGTTGATTTCTGCCATTCTGAAAAGTGCATCATCGGCTAAAATATCGGCTGGGTGCAGTTTGAGGAGATCCTCATAATAACCCAAAGCTTTTTGCCATTGTCCGCGCTGCTCCATTGATTGACCTTTTCTAAACAAAATCTCATCTGCCAATGAATGGTAAGGAAAGGCGTTTTGAATACTATCAAAAAGCACAAAGGCAGAATCATACTTTTGCTGTGCAAGCATCCGATCGGCAGTTGCAAACCATAGCATTACCTGATAATTACTATCCAACCCATAGTTGTCTGTGATAAAAACAGATAGCTGTATTGCATCGTTAGAAATAAATCGTGATGTACCTTCTTTTAGGATGTTAAGCTGTGCTTGAGCAAATTCAAATTCGCCATCATAATAGAAAATTTTAGCATTCTTGAATTTTGCTTCAGTTCCAATGGTTTCAAACTTAAAATCATTGTCAATTTGCATGTAGATCAACGAGGCCTCCCAAATATCTCCGTCTAATACGAGCACATCGGCGAGCAGCATTTTTGCTCTTGCTCGTTGCATGTCTGTTAATCCAGGGATGAGTATGATTTGTTGTAATTCTTCAATAGCAAGCGAAATTTGCTGTGCATAAAACGCCCTGATTTCAGCAAGCTGTAAAGAAACTTGGAACGTGACACGACTTTTACCCAAACGAGTCAAAGCCATTTCAAAGTCAGTAACACATTGCTTAATTTCTTCAGCATTAAATGTCCTAAACTGTGTAACTTGAATGAATCTAGCATTTAACAAAAGAAGCTGTGCTTCATAAAAGTTAGGTTGCTCCGGACCAAGATCTATCACATGCTGAAAACACCTTTTTGCTTGATCAAAAACCGCGTTTTCTACGCAAATTTCACCAAGCTCCAACACTTCTTTTCCATCACTTTTACTGCGTTTATCTAAGGCTATTACTTGGGTTACTGCGCCAGAAAAGTCCCTGCTTTGGACAAACAACCAAATGAGCATTTGATGAAAGACCTTAGGAGAACCCACTTGTTGAACACGCTGTAAGAGCACCTCCTTAGCGATTTGAAACTCCGAAGATGTTGGTGTAGTAAGATCCATTCTAGACCCAATTGCTTGTTGAATAGGGTCAATTATACTCGGTTGTTGCGCTAAGTAATCTAAGTAGGCGCCTAACATAGCGCGTTTATCCCCTTGAAGCGCATAATAATCAGCATATTGAAAATTAAAAGGGTATCCTGGGCTCAATTTTTGGCCGATATCTAAAGCCCGCTTTGCATAATCAAGCTTTCCTTTGGCTGAAAAAGCCTGGTATATCGCAATGGCTCGACCAGGATTAGGGCCGATATCCGTGAGAATTTCATCATATATTTTTTTTGCTTTTGATGCATCCGATTGATCCTCATAAAACTGACCAGTCATCAACCACACCTCATAATCTTGCTTATTAATTGCTATTTGCCGGCGTAATAATTTCTCCGCTGTTTTAAATTCCTTTTGTGCGATGAGACACTCGTAATAGGGTAAAAAAACTGCTTTGCTTTGATCCTGGGAATAAACCTTTTCAAAATATCCAAGGGCCTTGTCAAGCTCTTCATTATTGTAATAATATTGAGCCAACTGCAGGTCTGTCGCTGTTTGACCAACGGCCTCTCCTGTGCTCAGGATAAGACATAGAATAACAAAGATTCTTGCAATCATTGTTGATGTTGGTTCTTGCTTAATAAGGATTCTGATAAGGCCTCTATTGGTGGATACAAGCGTTCATAATCTTGAAAGAATTGCTCCTTGACTCGGTGATAATCTTTGCTTAATTCATTCAGTTGCTCCACTTTTCGCTTTTCAAAACGAATATAATTTGCATAATGTTGACGCTCTCCTCTGCCGTGTTTGATATCTTGACGCAAATTCCTCAGTACCGTTTTCTCTTCTTTTATCCCTTCTCTAACATTTGCAAACTGTTCCATCATTGGCTTGATACTCCTTCTCATGATTTTGTATGCGTCTAATTTTTTAGCAAGCTCTACGTCAATTGTGTCTAAATGTAAATTTTGCTTGATCCTCAATTCTATTTGCATGGTTTTAAGTTTGATACTTGAAATCTCACTTAACCTAGCATCAGTCATAGAGCCCTCTATCTCACGCAGACTATTTTGTAATTGTGTGATTTCTTTCAAATATGATTCTCGTTGTAAATCAGCACATGAGACTAAAAAAAGAAGGCTAAAAAAAATGAATTTCAACTTTTTCATAAAGACTAAGACAAATATTGATGAATTCCTGCGGTAAGGAAAATGGCCAACAAAAACCCCGAGTATACCTCGAGTGCAGTGTGTTTTCTTAGGTATAATCTTGCTCCCATAGTTAGACCCGAGGCCAACAAAGCAGATAAAAGCCACCATATACTCAATTGATCTTGTGCTCTTGTAAATACTGCTAAAAACCCAACTAATATTCCGGCCCCTGCTGCATGTAGAGAAATTTTTATCCAACGATTAATCACTAAGAAGATGCTCGTAACTGCCACACCGGAAAGCGGAAGCGCATAAAAATACCTTGGTAAGGAGCTATTGCCCGTTTTGTATACTAACAAAAAAAACAAAACCAAAGAATAAACAAGCATGATGATTAAAGGAAGGCTTCGTTCTCTTTGTCGCTCTATATCAATAGTACTAATAACTTTGAAGCGATGTAATAAAATAAAAGAAACCCCCGGTGCCACAACACTAAAAAGAAAGAAAATGGTAAAAAGAGCCCATTTGCTTTCATTTGGTGCAAAATAGAGGCTTGTCATTTCAAGATTTGAACTAAATGCTGGTACAAATAAACTAATTAGGATACCGTAGCTCGGCATAAAAAGGGGTAAAAAAACCCAAGAAAATAAGTGAGAAAGTATTTTCATAGCTCTTTGCGCATGCGCGCTACAGGTATTTGTAATTGTTCGCGGTATTTTGCCACTGTTCTTCTGGCTATATTGTACCCTTTTTCTTTGAGCAAGTCCATAAGCTTCTCATCAGTTAGCGGACTGTGCTTGTCCTCTGCTGCAATGGCATCTGAAAGTATTTTCTTTACCTCTCGGGTAGAAACTTCTTCCCCACTGTCGGTAGATAAAGACTCCGAGAAAAAGTATTTTAATGCAAAGATACCATAATTGGTTTGGACATATTTTGAATTTGCTACTCTCGAAACCGTTGAAATATCCAACTCAACCATATCTGCAATGTCCTTCAAAATCATTGGCTTAAGCTTGGTTTCGTCACCACTCAAAAAATAAGCCTCTTGGTATTCCAAGATCGCCCCCATTGTAAGTAGTAAGGTTTGTTGACGTTGGCGAATTGCATCTATGAACCACTTGGCCCCGTCTAGCTTTTGTTTGACAAATTGAAATGCCTCTTTATCCGATTTGGAATTTTTTGCGCCTTCTGCATAGCTTCGTAACATGTTCTCATAATCGCGATTGACTTTGAGATCGGGGGCATTTCTGCTATTTAGACTGAGCTCCAAACGGCCTTCATGTTCATAAAGAGTAAAATCTGGAATAATTTGTTGATGGTTCTTGGCCGCTTCCCGCATGGATCCTCCTGGCTTCGGGTTGCAACGTAAAATCTCATCTATGGCTTCTTTGAGGTCCTGATCTTCAATTTCTAGTTTTTTGGAAATCCTTTCGTAATGCTTTTTTGTAAACTCATCAAAGTAATTTTCAACAATTTTCAGCGCAGTAAACCTTACAATGTCTCCGTCTTGTTTGCGGCGCAATTGCAACAGCAAACACTCCTTTAAATTTCGAGCACCAACTCCTGCTGGTTCTAACTCTTGGACCAATTCAAGTACTGCAGCCACCTCTTGCTCCGAAGCCTCGATATTCATTGAAAAAGCAAGGTCGTCAGCTATTGCTTCAATGGACCGATTCAGATATCCAGACTCATCTAAATTGCCAATAATAACATCGGCAATGATAAATTGCTTTTCATCAAGATAAAGGAGGTGAAGCTGTTCAGTGAGCCTTTCTTGAAAAGTCTGTTCACCAGACAACGGGATGACGCGTTCTTCGTCATCTTTTGATTGATTGCTGGTTTGAGTTTTATAATCTGCTACATCGTCATCGAGGTAATCAGATATATCAAAATCTGTATCTTGATCAGCATCATCGGTGTCGTAGTCATCTTGTTGATCGTAATCGTCTTCTTCAAAATCAAGTCCTTCTTCAAGTGCTGGATTCTCTTCCAATTCTTGTTTGATTCGTTGGTCTAGCTCCATAGTGGGAACTTGCAACAATTTCATGAGCTGAATTTGTTGTGGAGAGAGTCTTTGCTCCAGTTTTTGAATCAGTTGTTGACGAAGCGCCATTATTCAATTTTCTGCTTGATGACTTGATAAATTTCCAGAGTTGACATGTCGTAAACATAAATGAGTACGTGCATATTTTCAGCATTGAACGCACCATCTAGTTGATTTGGAACCACAAAACTGTAGTTCACATAATATTTACCATTGTTCAAGTCTGCTGCTGTAAGCACTCGGCCAAAAGGCATATTGCTCAAATTTTTTCTGTGGATATCTCGATGGACATATTCATGGTTGTGTGAATTGTCTGACATTTTTTGGTCTCCCACCAATGAATCTTCTAACAAATA
Organism: Crocinitomicaceae bacterium; assembly: GCA_030830205.1. Classification (GTDB taxonomy): domain Bacteria; phylum Bacteroidota; class Bacteroidia; order Flavobacteriales_D; family Crocinitomicaceae; genus UBA952. The sequence continues at coordinate 36,891 of JAURNL010000081.1, forward strand.
GGCAACTATTCCTAATTCATTGGTAAGTGCTGGATCAAGCTTATCCACCTCAACATGCAGAAAAGCACCCTTTGTACTTGGGAAATAATTTAGTTGCGATTGCAAATTGACTTTCAAGTCGTTTTCAGTGAGTAACGTGCTGGTTATTGATGACCATTGACCAGGTCCCTGAAAAATATTCCCCCCAATGTTCACACGATTGATCGGCCCCCTGGGATTACCGACAAATCCAGGGTCATTTTGACCAAACCACGTGCCAATATATAAACCATCGGGATTTGTAAAATCTAAGGTGTACTCCGCATCTATGGATTGAAAATCTCCAATTCCATCAACTCCGGCATGAATTGAAGCAACAAAAACACGACCTGGATTAGCCTCGTGTAATTGGTGAGCTAAATCTGCTGCTGCAGGACAAAATATGCATTTATGACCTGTAAAATCTTCAATTAATATATTACGTAGTGTGTTGTTATTAGGACTAAAGTTTGGCCATTCGTTTGCCAAGTAGTCGGCCCAATTGCCCGGATACAACGTTGTGTCTAATTCTAAATTCGCTGCTGGAGGATATGGATTGGTAACGCGATCACAAGATGGCAAAAGAAAGAGTCCGAGACTGATGACAAAAATGCTAAAAAAGATCGTTTTTTTCATACTAAAAGCTATGTGTTAAATTGATCATGAGTCCATTATTGGCAGGTACAGGGCGGCATACTCCGCCTACACAGAATAATCCTGCGCGTTGACGACCATACGATACTGTTAAACGAGTTGCATCTTTGATATAACCACAGGTAACAATTGGGTAATTCACCCGCTTACTGACATCTACATTTCCATAATTATATTGATTCATTACAGAAAAAAACCATCCTGGTGAAATCGTATATTCCAAAAGAACTGTAGCCCAATTTCCTTTATCGTTGATACCAGCAGGGTTCTTTTCTACCCACATGCCTTGAAGCTCCCATCGCAACGCATTGTGCGAATTAATTTTATATGTTCCTTCCAGAACAGCTATTCGAGCGCGGATGATTCCTTGCGCATCGCTCACTTTGACCACGTCATTATTGATTTGAATATCGTAATAACTTAAAATACCACTCCATTGTTTATTAAATTTCTTGGTGATATTAAAGTTGATGTCTTGCCAATACAAACTATCACTCATTGAAAACGGACTCGTGAAATAAACAACTCTCGAAGAATCATTAAGGTCGATCCCATCGAGTGTTTGCTTAGGACGATAGGTCGTAGAGTAGTTGAAACCGACAGTGGTTCCGTATTTACCTCCTAGCTGAGTGCCTTTTTTAAATGTATAGAGAATGTCTGCCTGATATGCCACCTCTCCCAATGGTTGCGTAGCATAGGGATAAAGTGTTGCAACCAAATTATAGGTGTGGGTTTTATTTAGAGATGGTAAAAAGTTGATCAGTGCATCTTGTAAATCCTTGGTCCGATCAGAACGGTAACTCATGTTGTCAACAGATTTTCCAGAAAGTAATATACCCAAGCCCTTTTGGGTATATCGTAAATTAAAAATGGCAGCGTGGCCGTAATTATAGATATACTGATTGTCGGAGGAAGGATCTTGCTCTTTTTGAATATATTCAGCATCGGCATAAAAATTACCATATGTTAGCTTGAGTCTACCGCCATAAGCAGCTACGTTTTGAGGCAAAATCCATTCTGGATTGTCGTCTACTTGAAACTTACTAACGAAAGAAGCGCCAAGAACCACATCAAGTTTTTTATCTTTTAGGAGACCTATGCCTTCGTTGAGGTGCCACTCAGCGTCAGTCCCTCTTACTAAACCTTCACTATGTACCACTTGCCCTTGTTGAAAGGATAAGCGCTGTGTTCCATATACCCCTTTGAGCACCAAGCCTTTTGCTGGCCTTAGCACAATACGAACACCATCGAGGAGGTTATCATAACCTAAATTGCGATCTTCATATGTCCTGAGCGCCAAACCCGTTCCAAACTGTTCGTAAAAAGACCCGAGTGTTACATCGACAAAATTATTTTGATAGCCGACATAGCGCATGCCTATTCCTGTTCCATCAAAACGATTTGGGTAGCCCTGAATGCGCGGTAGATAAGACTCAAAGCGCATACCTGCTTTAAAATTGCCTTGAGTATAAAAGACATTCATGTAAGAGTTGAGTAAGCCTTTTTGTATGGGTTGTTTGGCATTGATAATACTGTCTTCGTTTAGATACTGAAAGACAGTTTCCATATTTCCAGAAATATTGCCTTGCGAGAAAACCGCAGGACTTAACAATAAAGTGAGTAGGAGCTTGCTAGCGTTTTTCATGTGTTACTTTTCGCTCAATTTGAGCAATTCTTGATAGAGTTTTTCTTCATCACCAGGAGCATAATTATTGTGAGAATAAACAATGTTTCCATTTTTATCGACCAAAAACGTATGCGGTACATTGTTGACGCCCATGGCGCGTTTGAAATCCCAATTTGGATCCATTAACACTTTGTAGTCCCAAGCCTTACCATTTACATATACTGGGACTTGACTTTTTGTTTTTTCATCATCAATTGCAATAGCTACTAGCGTAACACCTGTTTCTGCCACCCAATCCTCGTATAATTCGTGGATTGTGTTCAACTCCTTTTTACAAGGGGCGCACCATGTAGCCCAAAAGCTAATAATTACTGGTCCATCTACTGTTAAATCAGCCGTGTTGACAGCTTTTCCCTTCATGTCGACTAACTTAACAGATGGTACATGTTTTTGAGTTAAAGCTGATTCAGTGGCGCTATCTTGTGCGGAGAGACTAAGTGAAAACACCCCAAAAAAGTAGAGTAAAATAAGTTTTTTCATGATCTAGTTTTTTTTAAGCAAGTCAAAAACCTTGCCGAATTCAAAAGTAAGAAAAAAGCAGCGATGCAAAAAATGGCTTGGATTTTGATAAGTGCTATGAAAAGCTTATTTTTGAACAAAGTGTATTATACATGAAAACCTTATTTCTATCTCTTTCTTTTGTTTTTTGTGCGCTAGCAATGGCACAAAACAACATCGTTATTCACATAGATGGTCAAACTACAGATATCTCTGGTCAAACCCATACAGTAGTTGCTCCATCTGCAAACTCTTTTGACGTACCATTTGACATTGTCAATAATACTGGTGCTTCAGTGGAATGGCGCATTACTCGCAAACAAATTTCAGTTCCCACAGGTTGGACTGACGCACTTTGTTGGGGCCACTCTACAGATCCATTTGGCGGCACTTGTTATTCTTCAGGTCAAATGAATACCAATCCTTGGACATCACCAGGTACTCAAGCAGTACTTTTCACGCTCAATGATGGTGAGTATGGCAAAATGAAAATATCTATTGACGTTGAAGACAACACTTTTGGGCAGGCGCACTATCGCTATTACGTTACAGCAAACGGCCTCACTATGTTAGACTCAGTTGACCTTGTTGTTGACTATCTAGCCTCTACAAAACCAATGGTTAAAGACGAAATAAGTATTACTGTTTCTCCTAACCCAAGTACAGAATACGTTCAAATCCAGTTTTCTGGTGTTGAGCAAATGCAACTTAAAATGGTAGACGCTTTAGGAAATGTGATGGCAAAAGAAACCCTTACGTCAAATCGTAAAATCAACGTCAGTGATCTCAATAGCGGTATTTATTTCCTCATTTTTGAGGCTCCTGGATCCAAGAGCATTACGCGTAAATTGGTTGTTAGACACTAATGTCGAAGCGCAAACCAAAGATTCCCACTGCTCAAGCTCCTAGAAAAAAAGCAGGTATCACCACCTTGGTGATGCGTATTTTTGAACAAAATCCCGGCGTAGAGCTAACGCACAAACAAGTATCTACTCTCCTTGACGCACGCGATGCTCGTTCGCGACAGGTAGTTTTTGATTCACTCAGTGTATTAGCTAACAAAAAAGCGATTCAACGAATCAATCACCATACCTACAAGCTTTCCGGAGCAGATTCACACTTAGAAGGCACTATATCTATAACACAGCGTGGGGCCGGATTTGTGACGGTTCAAGGTTACGAAAAAGACATCTATATTGGTCCATCAAATGTGGGTCAAGCACTTCATGGAGATACCGTCAAAGTGCGTGTTTTTAAAACTGGATCCAAACGAGATGAGGGGGCTGTTACTGAAGTAACCGAGCGTGACCGCATCCAATTTGTTGGTGTCATTCAAATAAGAAATAACGATGCGCTCATGGTTCCTGATAACGCCAGATCAGGAATTGAAATTAAAATCCCTTTAGACAAGCTCAATGGAGCCCAACATGGAGAAAAAGCGCTTGTAAAAATTACGGTTTGGCCTAAAAGTGCAGAACGACCTTACGGAGAAGTATTAGTTAGGTTAGGCAAATCAGGCAGTAATGAAACTGAAATGTTGTCTATTCTTTACAACCAAGGGATTAATCCAATTTTCCCAGACGCTGTAATGGCAGAAGCAGAACTCATCTCTATTGACCTCGATTCAGATGAAGTTGCCAAACGACGCGACTTCAGACCAATTTTGACTTTTACTATTGATCCGTTTGATGCAAAAGATTTTGATGACGCCATCTCTTACCAAGAATTAGAAAATGGCCGCCTTGAAATCGGGGTACATATCGCGGATGTAAGCCATTATGTGCGCCCAGGATCCGCAATGGATCAAGAAGCTCTTTTGCGTTCTAATTCTGTTTACTTAGTGGATCGTGTAATCCCTATGCTTCCGGAACAACTCAGTAATTTAGCCTGTTCCTTGCGTCCCAACGAGGATAAGTTTGCCTTTTCAGCTGTTTTTGAACTAGATGAATCAGGCAAAATTTATAAAGAATGGTATGGGAAAACAGTAATCCATTCCAATCGTCGCTACACTTACGAAGAAGCACAGGAAATTATAGAAGGAAAGGCTGGCGACAACGATGTTATTTTAAAAAGGATTGATCAAATCGCAAAAATATACAGAAAGCAACGACTCAAAAATGGTGCGCTCAGCATTGAGTCTGAAGAAATGCGATTTAAATTAAACGAAGAGGGAAACCCAGATGGCGTAGTCATCAAAACCTCGAAAGATGCACACAAACTCATAGAAGAATTTATGTTGCTTGCCAACAGAAAAGTAGCTGAGTACCTTTCCCCTAAAAAGAAAGGTCAAGAAAACTTCCCTATGATTTATCGTGTTCACGACACCCCGGACCCTTCTAAAATGGAGCTTTTCGCTGTGTTCATCGAAAAGTTTGGACACAAAGTAGACATCAATGACCCGCTGAACATTGCTAAAAACCTCAATGGGTTATTTGAAGAAATTCGACACGAAAACGAATTTTCATTAGTACAATCCATGGCTATCCGTTCAATGGCAAAAGCCAGTTACGATACTGTAAATATTGGGCATTACGGCCTGGCTTTTAAGCACTATACCCATTTTACCTCACCCATCAGGCGTTACGCCGATTTAGTTGTGCACCGCATATTACAGGAAGAGCTGACAACAAAAAAACATAAATATGGCAGTGAGCTGGGTTCTATTTGTCAGCGGATTTCCAAAAACGAACGCAAAGCGGCTGAGGCGGAAAGAGAATCCACTAAATTCTTTCAATCCTTATATGCGCTAGATTTTGTTGGCGAGGTTTTCGAAGGAACCATTTCAGGCATTGCTGATCACGGTATGTTTGTGCGGATGGATGAAAACTTCTGTGAAGGAATGGTCCCAATGATTGCCATTCCAGGAGATCGCTTTTATTTTGATCAAGAAAAATTTCAGCTTATTGGTGCCAAGACTAAAAAAACATATCAGTTCGGTGACCGTGTGAAGGTGCGCATTGATCAAGTCAGTACCAAGAAAAGACAAATCGATTTGGAACTAGTTCTCAACTAGTATCAATAAAGAAAATTATTGTAAGGGTATCTCACCTTAAAAATCGCTTTCACCTCATCATACAATTCTTGTTTGAGTTCTTCAACATTCTCTTTGTCCGTTGCTGAGATAAAAACACACTTGGTTTTTCCCATTTTGGCCATCCAAGATTTTTTTAAGGACTCAAGTGTTCTGATATCTTCTTCTGGTTCGTTGAGTTCAGCTAAAGGAGGCTGATAAGCATCAATTTTATTGAAAACAATAATTGTTGGTTTTTCAGAATTGTCAATTTCATTAAGTGTTTCGTTGACAACCTCGAAATGCTCCTCAAAATTTGGATGTGCAATATCTAATACGTGTATGAGCAAATCTGCTTCGCGCACTTCATCGAGTGTTGATTTGAAAGACTCCATAAGCTGTTGAGGCAGTTTGCGAATAAACCCTACGGTGTCTGTCAACAAAAGCGGCATGTTATCAATAACTACCTTTCTTACGGTTGTATCAAGTGTGGCAAAGAGTTTATTCTCTGCAAAAACATCAGACTTTGAAAGCAAATTCATGATTGTACTCTTCCCAACGTTCGTATAGCCAACAAGTGCCACGCGAACAAGCTGTCCGCGATTACTGCGCTGTACCATCATTTGCTTGTCAATATCGCGTAAGCGCTCTTTCATGAGGGCAATACGCTGTTGGATGATGCGTCGATCGGTTTCTATCTGAGACTCTCCAGGCCCACGCAAACCAATTCCTCCTTTTTGCCGCTCAAGGTGTGTCCACATACGAGTAAGTCGCGGAAGCATGTATTGAAGTTGAGCAAGTTCTACTTGTGTTTTGGCATGAAAAGTGCGTGCCCGACTAGCAAATATGTCTAGAATTAAAATGGTGCGATCCAAGACTTTACATTCAAGTTCTCGCTCAATATTGCGCAACTGAGACGGGCTTAATTCGTCATCAAAAATGATGAGCTCGATATCGAGGGCTTTCATGTATTGCCGAATCTCTTCTAGTTTTCCGGAACCTACGTAGGTGCGAGGGTTTGGATACGGAAGTTTTTGAACAAATTTTTCTTCAGTAATGGCCCCGGCTGTTTCTGCCAAGAACTGCAATTCATCAAGGTGTTCTTGTGCAACCTCCTCTGTGATTTCTGAAGTGATTACCCCGACAAGAACACAACGTTCTTCAACGGCATCTACGGTGACGTGTCCTTGCATTTATGGTCGAAGTCCTTTAATGTGACTGAGCACAAGGTTGATATTCTGATTGGTTTCTAACAAAGCTTTCATTGACGGCATCGCTCCTTTGCCCTGTTTAATGATCTTTACCATTTCAGCATCTGACAGTTTTGATGCGCTCAAGTCTTTAGCGCCACTAGCACCTAATTTACCATCTTCACCGTGACATTGTGCACAATGCATGGAATATAAACTTGCGCCTTGTTCTGCTGGTGTTTGTTGCGAGAATTCATCCTGATGTTTAGGACTCTCCTGACATGCAAACAAAAAGGCAACCAAAGAAATGGTTAAAAACCAAACTTTTAGAACCATCCTGCTCCTAATTCTGTTCTAAATGGCCAAGGTATAAAGGCTAAAACCAAGATGAGCGCAAGTACATACCAAAGCCTAATCGCTTTGAATTTAGCCGAAGCATCTATGCCTTTTTTAGATTTACTATGGCCAATGGTAATAGCAACAATTGCTAAAAGCATGCCAGAAAGATGCTCCATACCATAGAAACGATACAATGCTTCTTTCATCCATCCTTCTACAAATTGTACTTTATCTGAAGTAAAGTATAATACTAAGCCGAGGAGCAATTGTGTATGAAAAGTAATCATAGTGAATAAGTTCACTAATCGATGTTTCTTTTCATAATTTTTCGCGGTAAAGGCATTGAATATGGCAACAACTAATAAAAGTAAAGCGATCCAACGCAATCCAGAATGAGCAGAGATAAGTGCTTGCATAATTGTGGGTTTTAGGGTTTAATCATTGAGTTTAAGAACAGCTAAAAAAGCTTCTTGCGGTACTTCTACACGGCCCACTTGGCGCATGCGTTTTTTACCTGCCTTTTGTTTTTCAAGCAATTTACGTTTTCTTGTGATATCTCCACCGTAACATTTCGCTGTAACATCTTTGCGAAGGGCTTTAATGGTTTCGCGAGCAATGACCTTAGCACCAATTGCTGCTTGAATTGGAATTTCAAATTGCTGACGAGGGATAAGCTCGCGTAATTTGATGCAAATTTTCTTGCCTAACTCGAAGGCGTTGCTCCGGTGAACCAAGGCAGAAAGCGCGTCAACTTGTTCTGCATTGAGTAGGAGGTCCATTTTAACCAAATCAGATTCTTTATAGCCAATTGGGTGGTAATCAAAAGAAGCATACCCCCGAGAGACCGACTTAAGCCTGTCGTAAAAGTCAAAAACGATCTCGGCCAAGGGCATCTCAAATGTAATTTCGACACGGTCTTGGGTAAGATAAACTTGATTTTGTAATTCACCTCGCTTTTCAATACAAAGTGTCATAATAGCACCAACATATTCAGTTTTGGTGATGACCTGAGCTTTAATATAGGGCTCTTCTATTCGATCCATTCCAGAAGGATCGGGCAGTTCAGATGGGTTATTTACAACAAGTACGTCGTCCGGATTTTTTTTCATGTAAGCCTTGTAGGAAACATTCGGAACCGTTGTAATGACAGTCATGTTGAACTCCCTTTCTAAACGTTCTTGGATGATTTCCATATGGAGCATCCCTAAGAAACCACAACGGAAACCAAAGCCAAGGGCTGCTGATGATTCTGGCTCAAAAACCAACGAAGAGTCATTGAGCTGTAGCTTTTCCATTGAATAACGTAACTCCTCGTAATCTTCTGTATCTACAGGATAGATCCCGGCGAAAACCATTGGTTTTACATCTTCAAAACCTTTAATAGCCGTTTCACAAGGGTTGTCAGATCCAGTTATGGTATCACCAACTTTGACTTCATTTGCCGCCTTGATGCCTGATATGATATAACCAACATCCCCAGCGCGCACTTCATTTTTAGGCGAAAGGTCCATCTTGAGAATACCTATTTCGTCTGCGTTGTAGTCACGACCTGTATTCAAGAAACGTACTTTCTGTCCTTTTTTCAAAACACCGTTCTTGACACGATAGTAAGCAATGATTCCTCTAAACGGATTGAATACAGAGTCAAAAATCATGGCTTGTAGGGGCGCCGATTCATCCCCTACTGGAGCGGGAATACGATTGACAACTGCTTCTAAAATTTTATCTACACCAAGACCTGTTTTTCCTGAGGCCTGAATAATGTCGTCGATATCGCAACCAATGAGCTCCATGATTTGATCAGAAACTTCTTCTGGCATAGCCCCGGGAAGGTCCATTTTATTGAGAATTGGAATGATTTCGAGGTCGTGTTCCAATGCGAGATATAAGTTTGAAATTGTCTGAGCCTCAATTCCTTGAGAAGCGTCAACAATAAGAAGGGCTCCTTCACAAGCTGCAATTGATCTTGAAACTTCATAAGAGAAGTCAACGTGTCCGGGAGTATCTATGAGGTTGAGGATATAGTCTTGCCCCTCATGCTTATAACTCATTTGAATGGCGTGGGACTTGATCGTTATTCCTCTCTCACGCTCAAGATCCATGTCGTCGAGTGCCTGAGCTTGCATCTCTCGGTCTGAGATGGTGCCTGTAGTTTGTAGCAAGCGATCTGCCAGGGTGCTTTTACCGTGGTCAATGTGGGCAATAATACAAAAATTGCGGATGTGCTTCATAGGTTGCAAAAGTACGCAATCTGCGTCATATTACAAGATGGAAAATCTAGCTACTTACCAGTAAATCTACTGATATCAGTTTCAGGATGTAGGGGTTTGTTTAATGTGATCAATTCTGTTAATTCCCTTGCCAGTGTTGGCGCCATCATATAGCCTTTAGTTCCCAACCCATTAAAAATGAATACCTGTTGATAATCAGGGTGTTGCCCCATCAATGGACGGCGATCTAGTACCGTTGGTCTTACGCCGGCAACTTGATCTATAACATTAGGCTGATAGTCCCCTAGTGAGGATAGGTTTTGAAGGAGTTGTTCTCTTGCTTCAGGAGTTGTATGAAGCGTTGAATTATTCCATTCGTAGGTTGCTCCAACCCTAAAACGACCATCTCCATGTGGCAATACAAAACACTTGCGGTTCAAAGACTCTGTCTCAGAAAGCACTGCGCTCTCTATCAAAAGCGTTTGGCCTTTGGTTTGCTGAAGCGGTAAAAAACTAAATGTTAATTCTTCCTTTTGGCGATAACCCAAACAAAAAACTACATAGTCATACGAAACACCACTATAAGTTCGCGTTTCAGGATGCCAGACAGCATCATTAAACTCCTCTTGAAGTAGTACACCGCTCTTTCTAAAATAGCTCTTATGAGCATTTACCCAATTAGCCGCGTCGATCCAAAAGGCATGACGCACACGACCACTCCCAAATAAGTTCTTTGCGGACTGATGCTCAAGATCTTCGAGGGTTAGTTTTTCCAAATATTCCGCGTATTCATCAAGCGCTGACTTTCTTTGCCAATTCTCTCGCTCATCTAAAGAAGAAAAAAACCGCCTTATAACAATGGGGCGATAGAATTTCATATGAAGGAGCTGCTCTATTTCTTGATAAAATACACGCGCTTCAGGTAAAAACTCATCGAGTCGCCAAGATTTATTCATGCGTCGAAATACCATTGGATTCACCATCCCTGCGGCAATTGCACTCGAATGATTACTTCCTTGGTCGAGCATGGTGATTTCTATTTCTTTGGAAATCATTTGATGAGCCAGACAAGTACCTGCTAATCCGGCGCCAACTATAAGTGCTTTTTTTGCCATGGCTTATTTCGTAAAGGCGAAGCTAAGCAAACTAATTTGAACTGAGGGTTCTGAATCTCTAATTGCACACACTAAAGATTCAAGTGTTGCGCCTGTGGTGATAACATCATCCACAATTAAAATGTGCAATTCTTTAGGTAAATTACGCAATGATTTAAAGGTCTGCTGTACATTATCCCAACGTCCAAAACGATCGTTGGTTGTTTGACTCCTTGTGTGCTTTTCTTTTCTTACCAAATAACTCCAAACCGGCACCTTCCATTCTTTTGCAAGACCTCTGGCCAATAACTCACTTTGATTATAGCCCCTAGCAAATTTCTTTTTTGGGTGTATTGGAACAGGTAGTATAGCGTCAACATGCCGGATTGGATGTGTTGAAAGTTGTTTTGCCATATGCGTTCCGAGATAGATGCCAAGAGGCGCCTTAAAGTCGTATTTCAAGGCGCGAATTAAAGACTGACTAGCGCTGCCCTTTGCGTAAAAATACAGCGCACAAGTGTGTTTAATCTTAGTTCGGCTCCAAAATAATTGATCGAGTTTGGTGGGTTCTACTTGTAGTTCAAAATAGGTTCGTTCCATCCCTTCCCAACACAACCAACATAAGTATCGCTCAGCAGAAATTAATTCTTTGTTGCAATGCAAACAAACATTTGTAAAAAGCATGTGGCCTAAGCCATCAGTATAATTTTTGAGCACTAAACCTAGTTTCCGGATGTATGTAGCCATTTCTATCGCAGATTTAACAATTCGATGTTTAAAAGTGATTGTATTTTAAGCAATAGATCAAACGCTGAATTCGTAATTTTATTGAGGCTTCCTTCTATACGAAAATTATCGTTTCAAACGCTCAAAATTCTACAGAAAAATTATCAAAAATCACGGAAGACACATGTGAATATCTTTCTTGGGCATGTTGAAATCCGCTGAAGGGTTTGTCCGTGAAAGGATTGCGCATTTTAGTGTTGAAAACCGTCAAAAAATGTTAATTTCTTTAATTGATTCGAGGCCGAATTTTAACAAATTTTGTAATCCTGATTTTGATTTAAATCTGCAACATTAAAGCTATGACCAAAAACCTACACGAACCGATTCTTGAAGAAAACAAAAGCCGTTTTGTCCTATTTCCTATTCAACACGACGATATTTGGAGCTTCTACAAAAAAGCGGAGGCTAGCTTTTGGACTGCAGAAGAAATTGATTTATCACCAGACCTCATCGATTGGGAAAACAAGCTTAACGACGATGAGCGTCACTTCATCAAACACGTCCTTGCTTTTTTTGCGGCATCCGACGGTATTGTAAATGAAAATCTCGCAGAGCATTTCCTCAATGAAGTTCAATACACCGAGGCTAAATTCTTCTATGGTTTTCAAGTGACAATGGAAAACATCCATTCAGAAACTTATTCTCTTCTGATCGACACCTACATCAAAGACACACAAGAAAAAAACTACCTTTTCAATGCTATTGATACCGTAGATTGCGTTCGTAAAAAGGCCGATTGGGCACTTCGCTGGATTGATAAAGGTTCATACGCTGAGCGTTTAGTTGCCTTTGCCGCTGTTGAAGGAATTTTCTTCTCAGGCTCATTCTGCTCCATTTTCTGGCTTAAAAAGCGCGGGCTCATGCCGGGCTTATCTTTCTCTAACGAACTCATTTCTAGAGATGAGGGTCTCCACTGCGACTTCGCTTGCTTGCTTTACACTAAGCATTTAGTGAATAAACTTCCCAAAGAAAAAGTACAAGAGATTATTACCAATGCTGTCGAAATCGAGAAAGAGTTTGTCACTGATGCCCTACCTGTCAAACTCATTGGTATGAATAGTAACCTTATGGGTCAATACATTGAGTTTGTCGCCGACAGACTACTGGTAGAACTTGGAAACGAGCGTGTTTACAATGCAACCAACCCTTTTGATTTCATGGACATGATTTCTATTCAAGGCAAAACTAATTTCTTTGAAAAACGAGTTGGTGAGTATCAAAAAGCAGGAGTGCTTGCAGGCAAGGAAAACCAAGCATTTAGTCTTGATGAAGATTTTTAATTGAACCTAACTAAAACTAAAATATAAGGAGCATATGTACGTTGTAAAAAGAGACGGAAAACAAGAAGCCGTTAAATTCGATAAAATCACAGCTCGCATCATAAAGATGTGTTATGGCTTAGATCCGCTTGTTTCGCCTGAAGGAGTGGCAATGAAAGTTATTGAAGGATTGTTCGATGGTGTAAGCACTACCGAACTTGACAATCTTGCCGCTGAAGTAGCAGCAGCAAAAACGATTGATCATCCGGACTATGCACTATTAGCCTCCCGAATCGCGGTATCGAATCTACACAAAGAAACCAAAAAGACTTTCTCTGAAGTCATGCACGATCTCTATCATTATGTTGATTCCAAGACAAACGAATCTGCTTCGCTCCTTGCAGACGACGTCTATCAAATCATCATGGATAATAAAGAGGTGCTTGATTCGAGCATCATCTACGACCGTGATTTTCGCTATGACTACTTTGGGTTCAAAACACTCACTCGTTCTTACCTCATGCGTTTAAACGGTAAGATTGCAGAGCGTCCTCAACAAATGCTTATGCGTGTGGCCGTGGGTATCCATAAAGATGATATTCAATCGGCAATTCAAACCTATAACCTCATGTCAGAAGGTTGGTTTACACATGCTACACCAACACTATTCAATTCAGGCACTCCAAAACCACAAATGTCATCTTGCTTCCTGCTTACGATGAAAGAAGATAGCATCAGTGGAATTTATGACACGCTTAAGTCATGTGCTCAAATTTCTCAATCTGCTGGTGGAATAGGTTTGTCTATCCACGATATCCGCGCTACAGGATCATATATCAAAGGAACTAACGGTGCCTCGAACGGTATTGTCCCTATGCTTCGTGTTTTCAACGATACCGCTCGCTACGTAGATCAAGGTGGTGGTAAAAGAAAAGGTTCGTTTGCTATTTATATAGAGCCTTGGCATGCAGATGTCTTTGATTTCCTTGATCTCAAGAAAAATCATGGTAAAGAAGAGCAGCGTGCACGCGATCTTTTTTACGCACTCTGGATTCCAGACCTATTTATGAAACGCGTTAAAGAAAATGGAGATTGGACGCTTATGTGTCCGCACGAATGTCCAGGCCTTTCAGATACTCATAGTGCCGAATTTGAAGCGCTTTACACTAAATACGAAAAAGCGGGAAAAGGACGTAAAACTATAAAAGCACAAGACCTCTGGTTTAAAATTCTCGAATCACAAATCGAAACCGGAACTCCATACATGCTTTACAAGGATGCGGCTAACTCTAAGTCTAATCAACAGAATCTAGGTACCATAAAGTCATCCAACTTATGTACTGAAATCATTGAGTACACTGCGCCAGATGAGGTAGCGGTTTGTAACCTCGCTTCTTTAGCACTTCCAAAATACGTTACCGAAGATGGTGTCTTCGACCACGACAAACTCTTTGAAGTAACCTATCAAGCTACCCTCAACCTTAACCGCATCATTGACAACAACTTCTATCCTGTAGAAGAAGCGCGCAACTCCAACATGCGCCACCGTCCAATCGGCTTGGGTGTTCAAGGTTTAGCTGACGCATTTATCATGATGGGCTTCCCTTTTGAATCTGCCGAGGCGCGCGACTTGAATCGTGAAATTTTTGAGACTATTTATTTTGCTTCAATGACAGCCTCAAAAGATCTTGCTAAAATCGATGGTCCTTATGAAACAATTAAAGGTTCGCCGGTTTCTAAAGGCGTCTTCCAATTTGATATGTGGGGAGTAACTCCTACTGGTCGTTGGGAATGGGATCTTCTCAAAGAGGAAGTTAAAAAGCACGGTGTTCGCAATTCACTCTTGCTTGCGCCAATGCCGACAGCTTCTACAGCACAAATTCTTGGTAATAATGAGTGTTTTGAGCCATATACATCCAATATTTATACACGTCGTGTATTGTCTGGTGAATTCATTATCGTCAACAAGCATCTACTCAAAGACCTTGTAAAAGAAGGATTGTGGAGTAAAGACATGCGTCAAAAAATCATGGCTGCTAACGGATCAATCCAAAATATTCAGGAAATTCCACAGCATCTTAAAGATTTATACAAGACTGCCTGGGAAATATCTCAAAAGGCGATTATCGAGCAAGCAGCTGACCGTGGTGCCTATATTTGTCAAAGTCAGTCACTGAACATCTTTATGGAAAATGCCAACTTCGGTAAACTTACCTCCATGCACTTCTATGGTTGGGAGAAAGGGCTCAAAACAGGGATGTACTATTTACGCACCAAGGCCGCAACCGATGCAATTAAATTTACTGTTGACAAAACTGTCACAGAACAACCTAAAGCAGAAAAAGTTATCGAAGATCAACAAGCAGCCATTGCTTGTTCTCTCGATGACCCAGACGGCTGTGAAATGTGTTCCGGATAGAAGCGGCGCTAGCCGGTTATATGTGGAACGTAAATTCATGAACGAAGTGAACTAAATGTTTACAGATTATACAAAAAGGCTCGCAATTTGCGAGCCTTTTTTAATTATAGCACTTACCTTTGCACTTTCTCAGCAATATGACTCATCAAAAACCTATTCACCGCGCGCTCATTTCTGTATTTTACAAAGACGGTCTTGAGCCAATCGTAGAAAAATTACATGCTCACAATGTAGAAATCCTATCAACTGGAGGAACGCTATCCTTCATCCGAGAAATGGGTATCCCTGTAACTGCAGTTGAGGACATCACCCAGTTTCCTGAAATTCTTGGTGGCCGCGTCAAAACATTACACCCTGCTATTTTTGGAGGAATTCTTAATCGTCGTGATTATGAGGCTGATCAAGCACATATGGCTGAGCATCAGCTTTCTTCAATCGACCTTGTAATTGTTGATCTTTACCCGTTTGAGCAAACGGTTGCTTCAGGCGCTAGTCACGAGGCGATCATTGAAAAAATAGATATCGGGGGAATTTCACTTATCAGAGCGGCTGCCAAAAACTACAATGACGTTGTGATCATACCAAGTGTTAAACAATATGCTGATTTATTAGACATTCTCAACACAAACGGCGCACAAACCACTTTGGATCAACGTCATACATTCGCAGCAGAAGCATTTCATGTTTCTTCACATTATGACACAATGATTCACCAATATTTCATGAATCAACAAAGCGGCTACCTTAAAATCAGCGAAGAAAAAAATAGCCCACTTCGATACGGTGAGAATCCACATCAAAAAGGTTCTTTTTACGGTGACCTCAATGCTTTATTCACCAAGGTGCACGGTAAAGAACTTTCTTACAATAACCTTCTTGATGTAGATGCTGCTGTTCGCCTCATGCAAGAATTTAAAAATGACGGGCCTACTTTTGCCATTCTTAAACACAATAACGCCTGTGGATTAGCCACACGTCCAACGCTTAAAGAAGCGTATGAAGACGCGCTCGCTGCAGATCCAGTAAGTGCCTTCGGTGGAATTCTTATTGCCAATACCACTCTTGATATTACAACGGCAACTCTTGTAAATGAATTATTTTGTGAAGTACTCATTGCTCCTGCATATGATAAAGAGGCCATTGCCTTACTTCAATCAAAGAAAAACCGAATTATTCTCATCCAAAATGAAGTTGAATTACCTAGCACTCTAGTGAGAAGCGCCCTCAACGGTTTCCTTGTCCAAGATGCAGATATGGCAAGTGAGGGCCCTGAAAACCTTGAGGTGAAGACTCAACTGGCTCCTAGCCAACAAGAAATTCTAGATCTACTTTTTGCAAATAAATTGGTAAAACACACCAAATCGAATACCATTATTTTGGCAAAAAATGGTCAGCTTCTAGCAAGTGGAACAGGACAAACCTCTCGGGTAGATGCCCTCAAGCAAGCTATACATAAAGCAAAGAGCTTTGGATTTGATTTAAATGGTGCAGCCATGGCAAGTGATGCATTCTTTCCATTCCCAGACTGTGTTGAAATTGCACACCTTGAAGGCATTAATGCGGTCATTCAGCCTGGAGGATCGGTTAAAGATGATTTATCTATTCAATATTGCAACGAAAATCAAATGAAAATGGTTTTTACAGGTGTGCGCCATTTCAAACATTAACAACAAAAAGGAAAGTTTTTCATATTTCAATGCTATAAACGTAACCTTTCAATATATTCTTCGAATAAGAAGAAATTACACAAAACCAATAAGCGCTTAAAATGGGCCTTTTTAACTTTCTTACACAGGAAATTGCCATTGACCTCGGTACGGCAAATACCCTGATTATTTGGAATGACAAAGTTGTTGTCGATGAACCTTCAATAGTAGCCAAAGATATCCAAACGGGTAAGGTAGTGGCTATTGGTAGAAAAGCGCAACAAATGCATGGTAAAACGCACAAACTCATTGAAACAGTGCGTCCACTCAAAGATGGCGTTATTGCCGACTTCCAGAGTGCAGAACAAATGATCAAGGGCATGATTAAAATGATCAATCCCGGAAGAACCCTTTTTAACCCAACACTGCGCATGGTAATCTGTATCCCTTCAGGAATTACAGAAGTTGAAAAACGAGCCGTTCAAGACTCAGCAGAACACGCAGGTGCCAAAGAAGTATATCTGATACACGAACCTATGGCTGCAGCTATTGGTATCGGGATTGACGTTGAAGAACCAATGGGTAACATGATCATCGACATAGGAGGAGGAACTTCAGAAATTGCTGTTATCGCGCTGGGTGGTATTGTTTGTGATAAATCTATCCGTATTGCCGGTGATGACTTCACCAACGACATCGAAGAATACATGCGCCGCCAACACAACATCCTTGTGGGTGAGCGTACTGCTGAGCAAATAAAAATTGAAGTTGGTGCAGCTCTACCCGAGTTAGAAAATCCACCTGCTGATTTTGCCGTTCGTGGTCGTGACCTCATGACTGGTATTCCGAAAGAAATCATGGTTTCATACCAAGAAGTCGCACATGCCTTAGATAAAACCATTTCTAAAATTGAGGAAGCTATTTTGAGCGCCCTTGAAATGACCCCTCCTGAGCTATCTGCAGATATCTACAAAACTGGCATCTATTTAGCTGGAGGTGGATCTATGCTGCGTGGTCTCGACAAGCGAATCCAGGCTAAAACTAAATTACCTGTTCATATTGCCGAAGATCCACTAAGAGCTGTTGCTCGTGGAACAAGTATCGCTCTTAAGAATATCGACAAATATCCATTCTTAATGGGTAGATAATCCATTATTGCGAAAGCGCATCCTCTATTTCTTGCTTGAATTTTCCTACTAGATCTGTGTAAGCAGTTCCGGTAGCAGGGCCGCTAAAACCCGTATGAATGGCAATTATTTTTCCTTGTTGATCAACCAAAATTGCCGTTGGAAAACTCATGATGCCATTCAACATAGGGAAATAAGCCGCAGCCGCTTCTTTACTAGATGTGCCTGCCAGAAATACCGGGTAATTGACTTGTAACTCTTTTACAAATTTCTTCAAACGACTTCTTTGTTTCTTAGCATCTGAGCCTACTTCGAAACCAAGCGCGATGACTTCTAGTCCACGATCTTTGTAGTTTTCTTTTAATTCTCTTAAAAGGTTTGTTTCATCGATACAATTTGGGCACCAAGTACCCATGATTTGAATTACTGTAACTTGTCCTTTTTTTGATAAATCAATATTGGTTTTTCTACCATTCAGTTTAATCAAATTATTGAGCACTACCCTTTCGTCTCTTTTAATCAAATAGGTCAATTCCGCTTCGTCTCTTAATTGAACGGTTTCGTCTTTAGTTGCCTTGAAAGCAACACTCGACTTTCCTCCGCTGTAAAATGTTCCCTTCATTTCATTGCTCCCTACAAGTTGTGCTTCCACAACAAATGCCCAGTAACCTGTGTAGGTTTGTAAATGTAATTTTCCACTTGAAACATAGCCATGCAAATAACGGTAATCACCTGTTTCACTGAGAAAACTGCCATATACCCAATTTCCTATTTCTTGGTGAAATACGCCAACCAGCATTTCTTCATCGGGTGTGCCTGGCTGAAATAACACTTTCCATTTGCCACTTAAATCCAACTGAGGTATTGAAGGGTCAGCAGACAACTCCTTAATGCCATTATACAAATGAATCGGATAACGAACAGGAACCTTTTTGTTGTAATTGATCCACCAACCTCGCGCGTCTGAAAAATCATCATTGAATGCAATACGCCATTCAGCATCTTGAGCTGGAAAGCCATAAACAGTCGTATCACCTACTTGTTTTTTAAAAGCCAATTGATAAACTTCTTTGCCATTGTGAATGGTGAGCGGGTGCTGTTTAGTTCGTTTTTCGGTACTTACCTCAAGCTCTATCTGTAAGCGATCATTAAGTAGTATTTCTGCAATAAAAGGGTGGTAAATTGCGTTTTGAGCATATGTATTAAAAACCTGGTTGCTGAGAAAAAATAAACATAATAACAGTCTCATATTTTGAATTCACTTTACTGATGAACCACTAAATTAAAAGAAATAAACTATCTTTCTTTGCGCATGCAACTTTTTCAAAACCATATACGTCATTGCTAGAAGTCATGGATGAACAAGAACTTATACAAGGTTGTATTGCTGCTCGTCCTAAGGCTCAAAAAGCGTTATTTGACATCTATGCCCCGAAGCTATACGTCGTGTGCTTGCGTTATTTGAAAGACCAAATGCGCGCCCAAGACGTTTTGCAAGACACCTTTGTTAAAATTTTTGCCAATATAAGCAACTATAAATCCGAGGGTGCATTTGAAGGATGGCTCAAAAGAATTACAGTAAATACTTGCCTTGATCAATTGCGCAAGGACAAAAAACTACTGACCGATATTTCCATTGAAGACGTCTCTTACCAACTTGCAACACAAAGCACTAGTGCAGAAAAACTTATGGCCGACGACCTGCTCAAACTTGTTAAGGCGTTGCCAGACGGCTACCGTACTGTCTTTAACCTTTTTGCCATCGAAGGTTTTTCACATCAAGAAATTGCCCAACAATTGGGGATTTCTGAAAGCACCTCCAAAACACAATACCTCCGCGCTCGGGCCTATTTGAAAGAACGTATTGAAAACATAGATTAAATGATTGAAAAAGACCAAATAAAAGAACTATTTGCCAATGGCCTCCAGGACCATCAAGTCCAGGTAGACCCAGCATTGTGGTCTTCTGTTTCGTCATCTATAGGTGCTGGCGCAGCCAAAACAGGGCTTGGGCTTTTAGCAAAAACGCTTATTGGCGTTGCGGCAAGTGGCTTAGTGGCAGTGGCAGTTTATCTATCGTTACCAACACAAAACCCTGAACCTAAAAAGAAAGAGTTAAAAACGCTCCAAGAAGCTGGCAAACCAAAAGAAAGCAAAGAAGTCATCGCTACACAAATAATTAAGCCGACTATTCAAACATACTATAACAATCCACCAGAACTAGGATCCTTTGACATCAATGACGACGACCTTTTTATTCAAGATTTTGAAGCGCAAAATGTTCCAGAAACGACCACTGAAGAGCCGTCTATTGGTACTGAAATCATTCGGTCTTCTGCAGAATTACTTGTTCCTGTTCAACCAGTTCAACCAGCATTAGTTAATCCAAACTCTATTTCTCAAGCACAAATACCTAATGAGCAAGCAGCAGTAGCCCATTCAAAAAAAGTCATCCAAATTTCATTGCCAAACATCTTCACGCCAAATGGAGATGGTCAAAACGAAACCTTGCAAATAGACTGGGGGGGATCTACTGTAGAAGATTTCAGCATTGTAGTGCTAGATGCCAAGAATGCGGTCGTATTTAAAAGTAGCAATCCTGACTTTAACTGGAATGGTGCAGATTTAGGTGAAGAAAAGTTGCCAAAAGGTCATTACGTCTACTTTATTTCCGCGGTGATCAATGGTCAAAAATGGCAGCAATCACGCAGTTTACAGATTCAGTACTAAAATTAATGCGTAATTTGGCAGATGCCGCTTATCTTCTGCATCGTCAATGGAAGCAAAAAGATTTCTGCTTCAAATCAAAAGCTCATTGCAGCGCTTGAACTAACGTTTGGCGCACAATTCCAAATTTATCATACCAATGTTCCAGATGAAGCAATGAAATATATTCATGCGCTTGATAACAATTGCACTCACTTAATTGGGGTTGGGGGCGACGGTACTTTCAATGTGCTTGTCAATGCTGTTTGTACGCACCCCCTTGAAAATTTTGAGCCTATACTTGGCATCATTCCAAATGGAACAGGAAATGATTTTTACCGCTCTGCCGGATATAAAAAAGAATTTTCTTTCTTGAAAAGCATAGCAAGTGAATCATTTCAGCGTTTCGATATCGGTATGATTAAAACACCATTAGAAACAAGATATTTCGCCAATATAGCCGACATTGGTTTTGGAGGTGCTGTAGTTTTAGAACTGCAAACCTTTAGAAAGAAATTTGGAGCGAATTTTTCATACGGATTAGCAATTATCAAAACCTTTCTTCAATACAAAAGGCCACAGGTGAGTATTTTCTCATCGGATTTCACCTATAATGGCGAGCTCTTACTCGCTGCTTTTTGTAATGGCAGTATTTTCGGAGACGGACTATACATTCATCCCGGAGCTCAGATCAATGATGGTCAATTAAAGCTCACACTTTTGGGGAAAGTATCTTTATTGGATTATCTAAGAAATGTAATAAAAGTTAAGCGAGGTAAAAAAATTAATCACCCAGAGGCACAATATTTACAAATTGGATTTCCCATTTCCATCAATTGTCCAACTGCGTTTTTACACGCCGAAACTGATGGTGAATACCTTGGGGGCTCTCAATTTGAAATTGATTTATATCCAGGAAAGCTTAAATTACTGGATCCGGAGACACCATAGATTGTTTATCTTTGAACAGCGATGAAAAAGAGCATAATAATTACAGCAGGCGGCATCGGAAAACGCATGGAAAGCGAAGTCCCCAAACAGTTTTTACTGCTTGGCTCAAAACCTGTATTGATTCATACACTAGAACAATTTTTTGACTACGATCCGACTGCTCAACTAATTATTACGCTTCCAAAAGACTGGATAAATTACTGGAAAGAACTTTTAACGAAATACGACACCCAAATTCCGCACACGTTAGTGGACGGCGGCAACGAAAGGTTTCACTCCATTCAAAACGCACTTACTATTTGTACCGGAGATCAAATCGCCATTCATGATGGTGTAAGACCACTTGTTTCTATGGCTACAATTGACAACTGCTTTTCTGGGTTGGCTATAGCTAAGGCTGTTGTCCCCGTGCGTCCCCTAAAAGATTCTATTAGAATGGGCAGCCTAGAGGGCTCAGCATCCGTTGATAGATCCCAATTTTTTTTGGTGCACACACCACAATGTTTTGATGCTGAAACGCTTAAAGAAGCGTATTTACAAGGCTTTCAGCCATTCTTTACTGACGATGCTAGTGTTGTAGAAGCCATTGGGGTGAGTCCTCTATTAGTTTTGAGTAACGAGGAAAATATAAAAATCACCAGCCCGACAGATCTAAAAATTCTCAACGCGCTCCTTTGATTATGAATATTATTCCACCCCCTTCTCTTCAATCCAACGACCTTGTCTATCTGTGTGCGCCTGCTAAAGCTATCGAAGAAAAATTCGTCGTTGCAGCCGAAAATTGGTTGCATAGCATTGGGCTCCGCTCTACTAGAAGTAAAAACTTAACTAACCGACATCATTATTTTTCAGGGACCGAGTTGGAGCGCATGGTAGATTTGCAAGAAGGAATCAATCATCCTGAAGCGAGCGCAATTTGGTGTGTAAGGGGTGGTTATGGGACAATCCAAATTTTAGATGGCCTTCAATGGGCGCAATTCATTCGAGAACCTAAATGGATTATTGGTTTTTCTGATATTTGTGTACTTCACCACAAAATTCAGCACCTTGGTTTTCAGAGCATTCATGGAACTATGGCGCTTAACATAGAGAAAAACAGTGCTGAAGCTAAATCAAAACTAGCTGAATTATTATTTGGAGTTAAAAAAAGGTTTGAGCTTCCTACTCATCTTGATAACAAGCATGGGGAAGCATCTGGTATTTTAATCGGGGGGAACCTCAGTATTCTCTATAGCATGCTATCTAGCCCAGAAGTATATGATTTTAGAGACGCCATATTATTTATTGAAGATCTAGCCGAACACCTCTACCATATTGATCGCATGTTACACGCGCTGCGCAGAAAAGGTGCTTTAGAACAAATCAAAGGACTAATAATTGGAGGAATGACGGATTTAGAGGATACCGACGTTCCTTTTGGTAAATCCATTGAAGCACTTATTTTGTCTCATTTTATCTATCGAAAAATACCGATCAGCTTTGGTTTTCCTGCGGGTCATATCGAAGACAATCAAGCGCTTATATTAGGGGCGCGTGTTTGTTTAGAGGTGAATGCCGAAAAGACCTATTTGACCTATCTATAATCGTTCTAAATAGCTGTATTAAGTAGATTATATTAGCAACATTTGTTACAATTAAGTGTTCTTCAGTTAAATTTGCACCACTACAAATGAAAGATTCTTATGAGTAACTCTGTATTATTTAAATCTTCTATCGGTAAGAAGGTCTTTATGGCCCTCACCGGTCTTTTCTTGTGTACGTTTTTGGTCGGCCACTTGCTTGGCAACCTTCAACTGATCCTCAAAACAGGCGAAGAAGGGCGTCGTGCTTTCAACGAATACGCCTATTTTATGGGCCACAATCCTTTTATCAAAATTCTCTCTTACGTTACTTACGCAGCCGTGCTCATTCACGTTATTGACGGTTTTGCTTTAACAATTCAAAACCGCAAGGCACGCCCGGTGCGTTATGCATATAATAAGCCAGGAGCGAACTCCAGTTCTGCAAGCCGTAGTATGGCTATTTTAGGTACGCTTATTTTAGTATTTCTTGCAACCCATATGGCCAACTTCTGGTGGAAAATGAAAGTGAAGGAAGAAGTTCCTCTACATACCTACAAACTAGAGATGGATAATCCAATGATGGGTGCAGCAAATGCAGAGCTCTATTACACTCATGTGCCAGGAATTCAACCCATTCCAAAAGATGAAAAAAACATCATAGAAAAAGGTACTGACCTCTATATCAAAGGAACAAATGTAAAGGTCGCTGAGGGCTATCGAGATCTTCACGGTCTTGTCATTGACTTCTTTAGCAAAAGCAAAAATGAAGGTGCCTTATTTGCTGTGCTCTTCTATTTGATTTCAATGATTGTACTTGCCTACCATCTATTACATGGTTTCCAAAGCGCTTTTCAGTCACTTGGTATCAATCATCCAAAATACACCCCCCTGATCAAAATCATTGGAACAGGCTTTGCTGTAATTGTTCCGTTTTTGTTTGCGATCATTCCCGTTATTATTTACATGAATCACTAGGAATCAGGCTATGTCAACACTAAATTCGCGCATTCCAGAGGGTCCAATTTCAGAAAAATGGACCAACCACAAAAACCACATGAAGTTGGTTGCACCTAACAATCGTCCCAAAATCGATGTAATCGTTGTTGGAACAGGTTTAGCGGGGGCTTCTGCTGCTGCCTCGCTCGGCGAAATGGGTTATAACGTTAAGGCGTTTTGCTTTCAAGATTCTCCAAGAAGGGCGCACTCCATTGCGGCACAAGGTGGTATCAACGCAGCTAAAAATTACCAAAACGATGGTGATTCTATCTACCGGCTTTTTTACGACACCATCAAAGGTGGAGACTATCGTGCACGAGAAGCTAACGTATATCGTTTAGCCGAGGTATCTGGTAATATCATTGATCAATGCGTTGCGCAAGGAGTACCATTTGCTCGAGAATACGGTGGTCTGCTAGACAACCGCTCTTTTGGTGGAACTCAAGTACAACGAACTTTTTATGCTGCTGGGCAAACTGGCCAACAACTTCTTTTAGGTGCCTATTCAGCACTTTCACGCCAAATTGGCTTGGGTCGAGTTAAAATGTACCATCGCCATGAAATGATGGATCTCGTTAAAATTGACGGAAAAGCACGAGGAATTATTGCTAGAAACCTTATCACGGGTGAACTTGAACGCCATTCAGCGCATGCTGTTGTGATTGCTTCAGGTGGTTATGGGAACGTTTATTTCCTCTCCACAAACGCAATGGGTAGTAACGTATCTGCAGCTTGGAAGGTTCACAAGAAAGGGGCTCATTTTGCAAACCCTTGCTTTGTTCAAATTCATCCAACCTGTATTCCTGTACACGGCACCAACCAGTCTAAGCTTACGCTGATGTCCGAATCCTTGCGGAATTCTGGACGTATTTGGGTGCCAAAGAAAAAAGAAGATGCAGAAGCCATTCGAGAAGGTCGTTTGAAACCGACACAAATTGCAGAAGAAGACCGCGACTACTTCCTAGAAAGACGATATCCCGCTTTCGGTAACTTAGTGCCTCGCGATGTGGCTTCGAGAGCGGCAAAGGAGCGATGTGATGCTGGTTATGGAATAGAAGCTAACGATACCAACGAGGGTGTCTACTTAGATTTTGCTACTGAAATTCGTAACAAAGGGCGTCAATCTGCATTTGCTCAAGGCGATCACAATCCTTCGGAAGAAAAAATTATTGAGCTTGGTAAGAAATGGATCGAAGAGAAATATGGAAACCTCTTCCAGATGTATCAAAAAATTACTGACGACAACCCTTACGAAACACCAATGAAAATTTACCCAGCTGTACACTACACCATGGGTGGTGTTTGGGTAGATTACAACCTACAAAGTAGCATCGAAGGATGTTTTGTTACCGGAGAAGCCAATTTCTCAGATCACGGTGCGAATCGACTTGGTGCGTCTGCCCTCATGCAAGGACTTGCTGATGGCTACTTCGTATTGCCATATACCATTTCTGACTACCTCGCAAACGATATTCGTACTGGTAAAATAACTACAGATTCACCTGAATTCGAAGCAGCAGAAGCAGAGGTTAAATTACAAATTGAGCGCTTCCTCCAAAACAAAGGAACAAAATCTGTGGACCACTTCCATAAGCGCCTTGGCCTCATCATGTGGAATAAAGTTGGAATGGCAAGAAACGAAGCAGGTTTAAAACATGCAATTGAAGAAATAGCTGCCCTCCGTGAAGAATTCTATAAAGAAGTGTTTGTGCCGGGAGACGCGAATGAAATGAATCCTGAGCTAGAAAAAGCAATGCGCGTAGCTGATTTTATTGAACTTGGACAGTTGATGGCGGTAGATGCCTTACACCGTCAAGAATCATGTGGTGGCCATTTCCGTGAAGAATTCCAAGACAGTGAAGGAGAAACCCTTCGCGACGACGAAAACTTCAAATATGTTGCCGCTTGGGAATATCAAGACGGTGACGCCACCAAAGCAGCGCTTCATAAAGAAGCACTCAATTATGAATATATTAAAATTGCAGCACGCAACTATAAATAAGTAGATATGGCTTCAAAATTTATCAATATTACACTCAAAATCTGGAGACAGAAAAATACAACTGCAAAAGGAGGTATTGAAACATATAGCCTTGCTAACGTCTCAACAGATAGTTCTTTTTTAGAAATGCTCGACCAACTCAATGAGCAACTCATTAATGAACAAAAAGAACCTGTTGCCTTTGACCACGATTGTCGAGAAGGAATTTGTGGTATGTGTTCACTATACATCAACGGACGCGCTCATGGCCCAGAAACAGGCACCACAACTTGTCAATTACACATGCGTAGTTTTGCTGATGGTGATACCATTTATGTTGAGCCATGGAGATCTCGTGCATTTCCAATTGTCAAAGACCTTGTTGTTGACCGTTCAGCATTTGATCGTATTCAACAAGCCGGAGGATTCGTTTCTGTTAATACCTCGGGACGCACCATGGATGCCAATGCAATCCCTATTCCAAAAGCAGATGCAGATAAAGCTTTTGAGGCTGCTGCATGTATTGGTTGTGGCGCATGCGTTGCTACTTGTAAGAATGGTTCAGCAATGCTTTTTGTAGGCGCAAAGGTATCTCAATACGCGCTTTTACCGCAAGGGAAGGTTGAAGCTAAAGATCGAGTGCTCAACATGGTTCGTCAAATGGATGAAGAAGGTTTCGGTAACTGCACCAACACCGGAGCTTGTGAAGTCGAATGTCCAAAAGGAATCTCGTTAGAAAATATCGCACGAATGAATCGTGAATTTCTCACGGCATCACTTACTACCGATAAATAAACAATTTATTGCTACACAAAAAGGGCGGTCAATGACCGCCCTTTTTTTATGATTTAACAACCGAATATTACTTCAGCTGCTGTCCTTCTTTCTTATACCAGCCTTCGTTATCTTTAATTTCTACTGGAACATTAGATTTAGCACTCAATCGATTTTGGGTGCGCATCCAAAAATAAAAACCAAAGAAACCTAATAAAATAAGCGCGGTATTAAAATAGTTTTGTACCATTTCAAAAAAGCCAAAAGACCATTGAAATGCATCACCAATTTTGTATACGAAGTCTGTCCAAGTCATGTGTCGTTCTTTTATTTTACAAATGTACTACAAATTTAGTAAATAATCTGCAGGCTTATATTTCTCCCATTAAGGTAAGTGTTTCTTTTGCAGCGGCCTGTTCTGCCTCTTTTTTCGAATGCCCCTTCCCCTTCCCATAACGAGAGCGGTTGATTTCTACCCCCATTTCATAAAGTGCCTTTCCATCAATAAACTGCTCTGACAAAAGCACAAACTCAATGCTTAGTTTCTTGCGTTGACACCAGATGAAAAGTACTGACTTAAAGTCAAGTTCTTGCTCGAGCACTTTATTCAGATTCAGGTGTTTTCTAAACACCGTATTTTTGAGTGCTTTCTGCGCTTTTTCAAATCCACCATCCAAATAAATAGCACCAATCAACGCCTCAAAAGCGTTGCCTTCTAAACCGGATAAGTTTATACTGCGCCCCTGACTATAAATTAAGTGCTCACGAATACCCATTCGCTCTCCGATAGAGGCTAAAGACTTTCTATTAACAATCTTAGATTTGATTTTCGTAAGCTGCCCCTCATCTAAATCCGGATACTTTTCATAAATGAATGAGGCAACAACAGCGTCCAGTATAGCATCTCCTAAGAACTCTAGCCGCTCATTTGCCGCCAATATTTGATGGTCAGAGAGCGCACTTTTGTGCGTAAGGGCTTGAATGAATAAAGAAATATTTTGCGGTTTATAGCCGAAATTCAATAAAACAAAACGAATGACATGACGTTCTTCGCTAGATTTTTTTCTCTTGAAAATTGGAATTTTTAGCAAATTATGCTTTAAATTTCTTTACAATGATTGAGGTATTGTGGCCTCCGAATCCAAAAGTGTTGGATAAGGCAATGTTTACTGTGCGTGACTCAGGCTGATGAAAAGTAAAATTTAGTTTTGGATCAAGCTCAGGGTCGTCAGTGAAATGATTGATTGTTGGTGGAACAACATCATTTTGAACAGCTAGCACACAAGCCACAGCTTCGATAGCGCCAGCGGCTCCTAACAAGTGACCTGTCATAGATTTCGTAGAACTAATATTCAGTTTGTAGGCGTGCTCACCAAATACATGCTGAATTGCTTTTACTTCGGCGATGTCACCAAGTGGTGTCGAGGTACCGTGAACATTGACGTAATCTACTTCTGAAGGGTCGATTTCTGCATCTTCAAGTGCAGCGAGCATAGTGTTTCTTGCTCCTAATCCATCTGGATGCGGAGCGGTCATGTGGTAGGCATCTCCCGACATTCCTCCGCCGATGACCTCGGCATAAATTTTAGCGCCACGTTTAATGGCGTGTTCGTATTCTTCGAGAATAAGACAGCCAGAGCCTTCTCCCAAGACAAAACCATCCCGGTCTAAATCAAACGGACGAGATGCGGTTGTTGGCGAGTCGTTACGAGTAGAAAGCGCTTTTAATGCGTTGAATCCGCCCATGCCCATCTCGTTTACTCCTGCCTCAGAACCTCCAGTAACGATGGCATCGGCTTTTCCTAAACGTATGAGATTAAACGCGTCTATAATTGCATTCGTTGCTGAAGCACAGGCTGACACACAAACATAATTTGGTCCGCGCAAACCATATTTAATTGAAATATGACCCGCAGCTATGTCCGCAATCATTTTTGGGATAAAGAAAGGATTGAAACGAGGAGTTCCATCGCCTCCAAAATATTCCCTTGCTTCTTCTTGGAAAGTTTTAAGGCCTCCAACACCTGAGCCCCAAATAACACCTATACGATCTAAATTTGGATTTGACTCAAGTAGTGCAGCGTCTGCCATAGCTTCCGTGGCGGTAACTATGGCATACTGCGAAAATTGATCAAGCTTACGCGCTTCCTTTTTATCCATGTGGTCTTCCACATTGAAGTCTTTCAACTCACAGGCAAACTGTGTTTTGAAAAGAGCAGCATCAAATTGTTTGATTGGAGCAGCGCCACTTTTACCCGCTAATAGGCCATCCCAGTACTCTTGTACTGTATTGCCTATTGGGGTGAGTGCGCCAAGCCCGGTTACAACAACTCTTTTTAATTGCATACTCGTAAACTAAAAGATAATGCAGGAATATTAAACGTTCGCTTCGATGTAAGCAATAGCGTCACCAACGGTTTGGATACCTTCTGCTTTATCGTCTGGAATAGAAATGTTGAATTGTTTCTCGAATTCCATAATTAACTCAACAGTGTCAAGAGAATCGGCACCCAAGTCATTTGTGAAGCTTGCTTCGTTAGATACTTCACTTTCTTCAACATTCAGTTTATCAACGATGATCGCGATAACTTTAGCTTTGATATCAGACATTTTTTAAAATTTAAAGGTTTCAGTGTGCAAAGAAAAAAACTATCCCCCAATAAACAAAACATATCATCATTTAATTTATCAACACTTCAACGCTAAAAGTGGAGGAATCCTACACTATGCTTAACTTTGTGGCATAAATGAAAGATCAAATCACTCTTTTTATTTCTGGCGGAGGCAGTAATGCCAGGCAAATAATACACTATTTCCGTGAAAACGAAAGAGTTAAGGTGGCTGGTGTGCTATCGAATAAGCCCAATTCCGAAATGGAAAGGTTTTGTGCTCAACATCACATTCCTTTCTTTGAAGTTCTAGGCGGTAATTTTAGTGAATACTTAGCTATTTGCCAGCAGCTAGATACCAAATGGGTCATTTTAGCTGGTTTTCTTAAAAAAATACCAAAAGAACTTATTCTTGCGTTTCCTAATAGGATCATTAATATTCACCCATCTTTGTTACCAAACTACGGTGGTGCTGGAATGTATGGGAAACATGTACACAAAGCGGTAAGTGAAGCGAAAGAATTGTTTAGCGGTATGAGTATTCACTTGGTAAACGAAGAGTTTGACAAGGGAAAAATACTTTTTCAGCATGCTATTAAACTCCCATTTAATGCTACGCCTCAAGAGGTTGAACAAAAGGTCAGATCATTAGAAATGATCCATTTTGCAAAAGATCTTGATGTTTATATTAGCAGCTTTAAATGATCGCCTGTTCTAGTAGTTGAGCAAACCTGAAACAATCTTCGAAGGAATTATAAAGCGGAGCAGGAGCAATGCGAATGACATTCGGCTCTCTCCAATCGGCAATGACGCCTAAATCAGTTAAGCGATCAAATAATTGCTTGCCCTGACCTTTTGCTAAGATCGAAAGTTGGGCGCCTCGCTGGCTAGGATTGTTAGGTGTTATAATTTCAAAAGAGCACTTTTCTTCATTGCGTACAGAAACATCTTCAATTAGAAATGCCAGATAAGCGGTTAATTGGTTTCGTTTTTCGCCTATGCGCTCCATTCCTGCTTCTTCAAAAATCTCAAGGGAGGCTAGATGGGCAGCCATTCCTAAAACGGGCGCATTGCTCAATTGCCATCCTTCTGCTCCAGGCATAGGGTCAAACCCTGGCTCCATTTGAAATCGCTCGGCTTTATTATGTCCCCACCAACCGGCAAAACGAGGTAATTCTTTTTGGAGAGCGTGACGTTCATGAACAAACAAACCAGAAACTCCGCCTGGAGATGAGTTCAAATACTTATAGCCACACCAAGCCGCAAAATCTACATTCCAAGCATGCAAGGCTAAATTCACGTTTCCAGCAGCATGAGCAAGATCAAAACCAACTATTGCACCGACCGCATGACCCGCTGTCGTTATTTTTTTTAAATCGAAATATTGGCCTGTGTAGTAATTTACCCCTCCAATCATAACAAGGGCCAGTTCATCACCTAGTTCTGCAATCTTTTCAAGTATATCTTCTTCTCTAATGAGGTGTTCGCCTGGACGAGGGCCAACTTCTACCAAAGCTTCGGCGGGCAACCCGTGAAATGCAACCTGAGAAGCCAACGCATATTGATCGCTTGGAAAAGCTTTTTCTTCACACAAGATTTTAATTCTCTTCCCTTGAGGTCTATAAAAAGAGACCATCAATAAATGCAAATTTGTCGTGAGAGAATGGGTAATTACTACCTCAATTGGGAGCGCACCAACTATATTTGCGGCCATTTCAGTAAGGTTTTCATGGTAGGAAAACCATGGCCTTTTTGCCAAAAAATGACCTTCAACGCCATATTTTGCCCACGCTTCTAGCTCTTCATTGATATAATTCTTAGCCGTTTTAGGCTGCAAGCCTAGTGAGTTACCCGTAAAGTAGACGGGATTAGGGTTGTGAAAAGTTGGAAAATGAAAGCGCGATCTGAAAGATGCTAACGGGTCTTTTCTATCTAATTCTTGAGCGAATTTAAGGGAGTTTTCAAATGTCATATGCGCAGCTTTATTCGTAACTTTATGGCCACAAATATACATAAGAATGAAGACTCCCTCTCCTATAACCCGCAGCCGATCGGCAGAATTATTCGAAGCAGCCAAAGGATATTTTCCGGGAGGGGTAAATTCTCCGGTACGGGCTTTTAAGTCAGTTGGCGGCACGCCCCTCTTTATTGCCAAAGGTGATGGCGCACAAATTTGGGATGAAGACGGTAATCAATTCATTGATTTCTGTTGTAGTTGGGGGCCTCTTATTCATGGGCACAATCATCCATACGTATTTGAAAAAATTGTGGGCACATTACAAAATGGTTCCAGTTTTGGTGCGCCGACCCGAAAGGAAAATGAGCTTGCTGCTTTTATGCTTGAACGACTGCCCTTTATTGATAAAATCAGATTTACAAGCTCGGGAACCGAGGCCGTAATGAGCGCCTTGCGTTTAGCTCGCGGGGCAACGGGCAAAAACAAGATTCTTAAATTCGAGGGTTGTTACCATGGTCATGTTGATGCCCTATTGGTTCAGGCAGGCAGTGGTTTGATTACATTTGGAACCTCATCTAGTGCAGGTGTACCTGAAGCTTTTGCAAACGAGACAATCGTTTTGCCTTTAAACGATGCGCAAGCACTTACAGCTTGCTTTGAAACACAACACCAAGATCTTGCAGCAGTAATCATTGAGCCCATTCCAGCAAATAATGGCTTACTTCTCCAAGACCTCAAATTCTTGTATTTATTGCGTACACTATGCACTAAGTACGGCGTTTTACTCATTTTTGACGAAGTAATCTCAGGATTTAGAGTTGCCTTTGGTGGGGCTGCTGAGCTCTACGGAATTACGCCTGACATGGTCACCTATGGTAAAATAATCGGCGGTGGCTTACCTGTTGGAGCATATGGGGCTAAAAGTGAAATCATGGCCTATGTGTCTCCTGAAGGCCCTGTATACCAAGCGGGGACTTTATCTGGAAATCCCGTTGCTATGGCAGCCGGCCTGGCGCAACTTGAGTTATGTGCGGCCGATGGTTTTTACATTCGTCAAGCACAGCGCACCCAATCTTTCGTAGACAACATTAATGATTTTGCCTTAAAAGAGGGTTATCCTATGGAGCTTGTTTGCGTAGGGTCTATTTTTTGGTTTTCTTTTAATGGTAAGAAAAGAATCACTGCTGCTAATCAAATTGCAAGCGACATGAGCGCCTTTAATTTTATGCACCATTTCCTTTTAGATGTAGGTGTTTATTTTGGGCCTAGTGGTTATGAAGTTGGCTTTATTTCTTCAGCACACACAAATGAGCAACTTGACTTTGCAGCAACCCAAATCAAAGCGGCACTAACGGCATTCTATCAAAAGTAATATATAGCTTTAAAACGTGAATTTAGTAACAGGCGCCACCGGACTTCTAGGAAGTCATGTATTAATCGAGCTTACCAAACGCAAGCTTCCTGTTCGTGCAGCTTATCGAAGTCTCCAAAAAAAAGAGGTAGTTAAGCAACTTTTCTTCTATTATTTCAATGAACAAGCAGAAGATAAATGGGCGCTTATTGAATGGGTTAAGGTAGACTTGCAAGATATTGATGGTCTAAAAGAATTGGTAAAAGGATGCCGCTTTGTATACCATTGCGCTGCATTAGTATCCTTTTTCAAAGCTGATTTTGAATCTTGCATTCGACTTAACCGATATGTAACAGCGAATCTAGTTGATTTATCAAATCATTATGGAGTAGAACACTTTTGCCATGTTAGTTCAACGGCAGCCATAGGAGGAAAGGAGCCGCTAATCAATGAAAAAAGTAAATGGCAAGAGGGGGCCAAACATAGCGGTTATGGGATTTCAAAATTAATGGCAGAAAAAGAAGTGTGGCGCGGCATAGAAGAGGGGTTAAAAGCTGTTATCGTAAATCCATGTGTTATTTTAGGCCCTGCGGCGCCAGGTAGTCCATCCTTACAAATGCTTGAAACCGCTCGTAAAGGAATCAAATTTTATACTTCTGGTGCAAACGCTGTCGTAGATGCCCGAGATGTTGCCTGGGTAATGGTAGAACTCGTTGAAAAAGACATTTATTCAAAACGTTTTTTAGTGGTTGGGCCACAACAATCTTTTAGCGCATTATTTAGTGCCTTTGCTGAATCACTCGGGAAAAAACCGCCACATATTAAGGCCCCGAAGTCCTTGACGCTGCTTTTTGCCGCCTTCCATGAATTGTGGTGCCACATCAGTGGTAAAAGAGAGGGGCTTACTATTGAAACAGCGCGTTCCTCTCATGACGTATTGCGTTATGACTGCAACAAAATCCAAAAAGAATTGTCATTTAATCATACCCCACTAAATGATATAATCAACAACATGTTAGGGGGGCTTGCATATATTAAACAAAATAAACCCTCTTGAGTCGAAAATTAATTCTCTTCATTGGCGTATTCTATCTTGTAGGGCTCGTAGGCATGTCTTTAGGTCCATACAAGTCTTTCTTTGTTGAACTCTCCTTCTTCCATCTTTTGCTCTCTTTTGGTATTCTTCTATTAGGAAGAAAAAAACATACTTCCTTTTTTTGGGTCTACATTGGCTTAGCCTTTTCTATTGGAATGTTTGTTGAGTGGATAGGCGTCCATACTGGATTTTTATTTGGTAATTATAAATATGGTGGTGTTTTAGGTCCAAAATTAAGTGGCGTTCCTGTGATTATAGGTATTAACTGGGCTATGCTAAGTATCGTGAGTGCAGCCCTATTCTCGTCGCTCAAACTCAATTACTGGTTAGAAGTAGTATTAGCGGCATCCATCATGGTGTTTCTTGATTTTTTAATGGAGCCTGTTGCCATTAAGCTTGGTTTTTGGAGCTGGAAAAACAATGTGATTCCTACTTACAATTACTTTTGTTGGTTCGTCACAGCACTTGTTCTGCAATACTTCTATCGCAAATGGCGCCTGAACGAAACAAACAATGTTGCCTTGGCCTTGTTTATTTATTTGACTATCTTTTTTATCATTTTAAACTTAAGCTTATGAGTTGGTGGGGGCCCTTTATTACAATTGCCACGTTTTTTGGAATGGAGTTCATGGCATGGGCAACACATAAATATGTGATGCATGGCGTGATGTGGTATTTCCACAAAGATCATCATCAAGTAGAGCCAGGTTTCTTTGAAAAAAATGATGTTTTCTTCTTAATTTATGCAATCCCTTCCTGGCTATGTATAATGCTTGGTCTTATGAATCAAAGTTATATCCCTGTCTGGATTGGCTTTGGTATCGCTGCGTATGGATTAGCTTATTTTTTAATTCACGATGTGTACATACACCGGAGATTCAAATGGCTTAGAGATATCGAACATCCTTACTTCTACGCAATTCGACGCGCACACAAAATCCATCATAAACATTTAGGAAAAGAACACGGAGAGTGCTTCGGCATGCTACTTGTTCCTTTTAAATTCTATATCGACAGCGCTAAGCAATTTAAAAAACAACAAAACGCATGAGCCTTTACGGATGGGTCATATTATTGTCCTTTGCAGGTCCATTTTTACTCAGTTTTGATAAGAAGGTAGCCTTCTTTAAAGAGTGGCGTTTTGTATTACTTGCAGCCCTGACCATTGCTGTACCATTTCTCATTTGGGACGAATTTTTTACCCAATGGAAAGTTTGGGGTTTCAATCCTGACTACCTCCTTAAAATTTATTTTGGCCATTTACCATTAGAAGAAGTGTTATTCTTTGTTGTAATCCCCTACAATTTCATATTTATCCTTAAGGTTGTCCAAGCATATTTTCCAAGAAGAAACCAAAGACGCTTTGCACCATATTTTGCTTTTGCTTTCATTGCAAGCTCCACAATATGGCTGGTGCTTTACAGCGAGAATCTTTACACCTTCACCGCTTCTCTATTGAGTTGTCTCCTAACCATTTTATTACGCAATAAAAAATGGTACGCTGACTTCGTTTGGGCTTACTTAGTTTGTCTTTTACCCTTTTTTATTGTGAATGGGGTCCTCACAGGTGCCACAACTCCTGAGCCAATTGTCTGGTACAGCGAGGCACATATTATTGGATGGCGCATGATCAGTATTCCGTTTGAAGACCTTTATTACAACTATTCTCTTCTTTTACCATTAACGTGGGTGTATTTTTCTTTAAAAAATCACAAGGAAAATGCGAATAGTGTTTTGAAAAATTAAAAAAATAATTAACTTTGTCGCCCCTAGCAAAGCAACGGCTGAGCAACAATGGGCGTATCAAGCGAGAATAGCTCAGTTGTTAGAGCACGAGCTTGCCAAGGTCGGGGTCGCGGGTTCGAATCCCGTTTCTCGCTCTTTTGAGCTCGAGTGGTGGAATCGGTAGACACGCCGGACTTAAAATCCTGTGGGCATTTGCCCGTGCGGGTTCAAGTCCCGCCTCGAGTACAATACTGTGAAATTAACCCTTGA
>JAURNL010000082.1 GCA_030830205.1 Crocinitomicaceae bacterium
AGCTCATTTACAGTGCTTTGTGTGCAGCTAAAAATAATTAATTTTTGAGAACTGTAAATCATTGTATATCAAAGCATTTAAGTATTAATCCAAAATAAACAGTCGTTTTTAGCAAAAAAGTATAATTTTCAGTAAACGCTAATCTAGCTAACAGCCAATTTTAATACAACGCGTATGATCAAACTTTGATCTGCATGCTATTAATTAAATAAAGTGTTTTCATCATGAATAGAACAACCCCAATCGAACATTATCGTAACATTGGTATTATGGCGCATATCGATGCTGGTAAAACAACTACGACTGAGCGTGTACTTTATTATACTGGGGTCTCTCATAAAATTGGAGAAGTTCACGAGGGAACAGCCGTCATGGACTGGATGGCCCAAGAACAAGAGCGTGGTATTACCATCACATCTGCTGCCACAACTTGTTTCTGGCAAGGAATGGATAAGCAATTTCCCCAACATCGCATTAATATTATTGATACCCCAGGCCACGTTGACTTTACAATTGAAGTTGAGCGTTCTTTGCGTGTACTAGACAGTGCTGTTGCTGTATTTTGTTCGGTAGGTGGTGTAGAGCCACAGACAGAAACGGTTTGGAGACAAGCCAATAAATATGGTGTTCCTCGAATGGGCTTTGTTAATAAGATGGATCGCCCTGGAGCTGACTTTTTCAGAGTGGTAAATCAAATTAAAACAAGGTTAGGTGCTAATCCTATTCCTATTCAAGTCCCAATTGGTGCAGAAGAGCATTTCAAAGGAATTGTAGACTTGATTCGTATGCAAGCCATTTATTGGAATGAAACAGATCGTGGTATGACTTATGAAGCCCGAGAAATTCCTGAAGAATTGAAAGAGCGTTGCGATGCATTGCGGGCAAGCATGATAGAAGCTGCCGCAGAATCTAGTGAAGAATTTACTGAAAAATATTTAGAAACAGGTGAGCTTTCAAACGAAGAGATCAAGAAAGGACTCAGGGCGCGAACAATTAAAAATGAAATTATCCCAATGTTGTGTGGCTCAGCTTTTAAAAATAAAGGTGTGCAAGCAATGTTGGATGCAATCATTGAATACATGCCCTCTCCCTCAGATGTTCCTCCTATCTCTGGTATACTCGACGATGCAGCAGGTACAGAAAAAATTTGCGTCCCATCAGATTCAGCACCTTTTGCTGCGTTGGCTTTCAAAATTGCCACAGATCCTTTTGTTGGAACTTTAACTTATTTTCGTGTTTATTCTGGCGTTTTAGAATCAGGCGACTCAGTTTATAATCCAGTTAAAGGAAAGAAAGAGCGTATAGGCCGATTGCTCCAAATGCATGCCAATACTCGCCAAGAAATTAAAGAAGTTTGTGCTGGAGATATTGGTGCCGCTGTTGGTTTAAAATATACCACAACAGGCGACACTATTTGTAATGAGAAAAATATTATCACATTAGAGCGCATGGAATTTCCTGAGCCTGTTATTTCTGTTGCAGTTGAACCAAAGACAAAAGTCGACCAAGAAAAAATGGGTATTGCGTTGAGTAAATTGGCGCAAGAAGATCCATCTTTTAGAGTGCATACTGATGAAGAGTCTGGTCAGACTATCATTGAGGGTATGGGAGAATTACACTTAGAGATCATTGTTGATCGTATGCGCCGTGAGTTTAATGTCGAAGCTAACGTGGGTAAACCTCGAGTTGCTTACAGAGAGACCATACGCAAAAAAGTTGAACAAGAAGGGAAATATGTTCGTCAGACCGGTGGTCGTGGACAATATGGCCATGTTTGGATTACACTAGAACCTAAAGAAGCTGGCACAGGATTTGAGTTTGAAAATGCCATTGTTGGTGGTGTCATTCCTAAAGAATACATTCCTGCAGTTGAAAAAGGTATGCGAGAACAACTGCAAAGCGGTGTGTTAGCTGGTTATCCAGTTGTAGACGTCAAAGCTATTTTGTTTGATGGATCTTATCACGATGTAGATTCTAGTGAAATGGCGTTTAAAATTGCAGGTTCTATGGCCTTCAAAGAAGCTTTTTCTAAAGCCAACCCAGTACTTTTAGAGCCTATCATGAAAGTTGAAGTGGTCACCCCCGAAGATTATATGGGTGATGTGGTTGGAGATTTAAGTCGTAGGCGCGGCCTAGTATTGGGTATGGACGAAAATGTATCCGGAAAAATCATCCTCGCAGAAGTGCCTTTAGAAGGAATGTTTGGATATGCTACGGATCTCCGTTCTTTAACGCAAGGTCGAGCAACTTACACTATGGAGTTTTCCAAATACCTAGAGGCCCCTTCTAGTGTTGCAGACGCAGTGATTAAACAAAAATAATAAACAATTCACACTTATAAAAAGGAGGTCACCCATGGGAAAAGAAAAATTTGATAGAAGTAAGCCGCATGTTAATGTTGGCACAATCGGCCACGTTGATCATGGAAAGACCACATTAACAGCAGCAATAACCAAAGTGTTAGCCAAGCACTTTGGTGGTGAAGCGGTTGATTTTGCTAATATTGACAAGGCACCTGAAGAAAAAGCACGTGGTATTACGATTGCAACGTCACATGTAGAATATCAGACAGAAAATCGTCACTATGCGCACGTGGATTGTCCTGGACATGCGGATTATGTGAAAAACATGATCACAGGTGCGGCCCAAATGGATGGCGCCATTTTGGTTGTATCCGCAGCCGACGGCCCGATGCCTCAGACCAGAGAACATATTTTGTTGGCCCGTCAAGTTGGTGTACCTTACATTGTGGTTTACTTGAACAAAGTAGACATGGTGGATGATAAAGAGTTATTAGAACTCGTTGGAATGGAAGTCAGAGATTTACTTAATAAATATGATTTCCCAGGAGACGATACCCCAATCGTTTCAGGGTCCGCATTAAAAGCATTACAAGGAGACGAAAGCGAGATTGGTGAAAAATCCATTTTGGCATTAGCAAAAGTCATGGATGATTACTTTCCGTTACCAGAGCGAGCCGTTGACTTACCCTTTTTGATGCCAATTGAAGACGTATTTTCGATCTCAGGTCGAGGTACGGTAGTAACCGGAAGAATTGAACGAGGGATTTTGAAAGTTGGAGAAGAAGTTGAAGTTGTGGGTTTAAAAGACACTCACAAGACCACTTGTACCGGTGTAGAAATGTTTCGTAAGCTACTCGACGAAGGTCGAGCTGGAGACAATGTGGGTATTTTATTGAGAGGAATCAAGCGAGAAGACGTAGAGCGAGGACAAGTTTTAGCAAAACCAGGCTCTATTCTGCCGCATACAAAGTTTGAAGCAGAAATATACGTATTATCAAAAGAAGAAGGAGGGCGTCATACGCCGTTTTTCAAAGGTTACCGCCCACAGTTTTATTTTAGAACAACAGACGTGACCGGTGAAGTAAAATTACCAGATGGCGTAGAGATGGTTATGCCTGGAGATAATATCCAAATGGTGGTTACACTGATATGTCCGATAGCGATGGAAAAAGG
Source organism: Crocinitomicaceae bacterium (assembly GCA_030830205.1). Taxonomy (GTDB): domain Bacteria; phylum Bacteroidota; class Bacteroidia; order Flavobacteriales_D; family Crocinitomicaceae; genus UBA952. The sequence continues at coordinate 3,477 of JAURNL010000082.1, forward strand.
TTTAAAATTCGCTATTCGTGAAGGAGGACGCACCGTGGGTGCGGGTGTGGTTGCTAAGGTGATTGAATAATGGCACAGTCTAAAAAAAATCAAACAATACGTATACGTTTGCGTGGATTTGATCATAACTTGGTTGATTTTGCGGTAAGAGAAATTGTAGGCACTGCAAAAAGAACAGGCGCAAGAATTCGTGGGCCTATTCCCTTGCCAACTAGAATTGAGCGACATTCTGTACTTGTTTCTCCTAATGGAGACAAAGATGCTCAAGATCAATATGAATTAAGAACCCATAAGCGTTTGTTAGACATTGTTCAGCCAACAGATAAAACTATTGATGCATTGATGAAGCTTGATTTAGCTGCGGGCGTAGATGTACAGATTAGTGTAGATGCTGAGTAGATATTGGCGAGTACATGTGGTAATTTTCAGGTAATCTACCGAATTTAATTGAATTTTGGAGTGATTAAAAAATGTCTATAGGCTTAGTCGGTCGTAAATGTGGAATGACTCGCATTTTTACAGATGCAGGTGTTTCTATTCCTGTGACCCTAATCGAAGTTGAAAAAAATAGCATCGTGCAGATAAAGACTCATGCAAATGATGGGTATGATGCAATACAAGTGACTTCTGGCAAAAAACGCTCATCTTCTATCAAGAAGCCGGAAGCTGGGCATTATGCTAAATCAAATATTGAAGCAGGTTTTGGTTTGTGGGAATTTAAATTAACCACACAAGAAATTTCTAGCGTGCTGCTTGGGACTGAATTAGAAGTTTCACTATTCAAAATAGGGCAAAAAGTAGATGTTCGCGGAACGACAAAGGGTAAAGGTTTTGCTGGAACAATTAAGCGCCATCATTTTCATTCTCAAGATGCCTCTCATGGTAACTCTTTGTCCCACCGTGCTGCAGGTTCTGTAGGTATGAATCAAAGTCCTGGTCGTGTATTTCCAGGGAAAAAAATGGCTGGTCAACTAGGTAATGTTCGTCGTACTGCCCAAAATCAAGAAATTGTGCATATTGATCTAGAAAAAGGCCTGTTATTTATAAAGGGAGCTATTCCCGGTGCTCCAGGCGGGCATGTTGTTGTATTTCCATCAGTAAAAGCTGCTAACCAATAAGGTAAAGATAAGTATGGAACTATCTATTAAACTTCCGGATCTCTCTGAAGGAAAAAAACTTCATGTTTCTGATGATGTGTTTGGAAAAGCTTTTAACGAGTCTCTAGTGCATCAAGTGTTGACTGCATATATGGCTGGTGCTCGCGCAGGAACAAAAGCTCAAAAAACGCGTGCAGAAGTCAGTGGTGGTGGTATTAAGCCATGGCGCCAAAAAGGTACGGGTCGTGCTCGTGCGGGTTCTATCAGAAGCCCTCTTTGGCGAACAGGTGGCAAAACATTTGCTGCAGTTCCTCGTGATTTTACTCAAAAAGTAAATCGAAAAATGTATGAAGGCGCAATGCGTGTTATTTGGTCGGAATTGGCTCGTCAGGATCGTTTGTTATTGCTTGATGAGTTTACAGTAAGTCAACCTAAAACGCGCGAATTAGTTAAGAAACTAGAATCACTTAAACTCGGAAATGTATTGATTGTGCATGAAAATATTGATCGCAATATTTTACTTGCCGCTCGAAACTTGTACGATGTGCAGCTTTGCACCCCAGATTCAGTTAGTCCTGCTAATCTAATTGCTTTTGATCATGTGCTGTTGACTGTAGGCGCACTTAAAAAAATTGAAGAGAGATTAAAATCATGAGCGGTATGCGAAATGAAGAACGCCTGATGAAAATTATTTTAGCACCTCGAGTGAGTGAAAAAGCTGCTCGCCTTGAACAATATGGTCAGTATGTTTTCTCTGTAATCAGTGATGCTAATAAAAATGAAATTAAACGAGCAGTTGAGTTCCTCTTTAAAGTAAAAGTAGATCATGTTCGTGTTACAGTTCCCAAAAGGAAGGTAAAAAAAGCTCGTTTTATAGGATATAGAAAAGCTTATAAAAAAGCGTATGTAGCTTTGCAAGAGGGGTATCGTATTGATTTGGGTGGTGCTTAAAAATTCATCATCCTGGGTGTAAATATTGTCGATCTCTAAAGGAAAAGAAGTGCCATGCTAGTAAAAACAAAACCAACATCACCAGGTCGTCGAGGGCTCATAAAAGTTGTAAACCCTGAACTGCATAAAGGGGGAGCGCATCGTACCTTAACCGCTGCTAAAAAACGAACAAGTGCAAGAA
>JAURNL010000083.1 GCA_030830205.1 Crocinitomicaceae bacterium
GAAAACTGCTTAAATGGATTACTCATTTGTGAACTGTATGAAGTTCCGTCGGCACGGATACCCATCGAAAGGCGAAGTCGTTCATTTACAAATGCCCGACTCACCTGAGAAAATAAAGCATATTTATGAAGCTTTAAGATAGATTCAAAATCTAGAACCGCAGGTTGCCCGAAAATGGTGAGTTTTTGATAAGTATCGGAAAAATATTTCGCATATTCATAACCTGCACCTATATTCCAGCGCCACCCGTTTTTGAGGTACGTGTGCTCAAAGCGCAACTTATTCTCAGCTTCAAAAGAGGTGTAATCTTGCAGTAAATTTGATGGCGTTTCAATCATGTCTTTGTAGCGATATGCTCTATTATTGAGCATATTTCGACTCAAAACAACTGTCTGTATTGAAGATTTAGAGGAATGCTGCCAAACAGCACCCATTGTATAATTCCACTGTCCTTGCTGAGGTAAATTCCCGAGGATAAAATTATTGTACTCCACCTGTACTGTATCGGTAAGCCCATCGTTGACACTTGTATTTAATCCAAACTGATCAAGCGCTCCAAGTCCTATAATAGATAACTTGTTTTTTGGGTCTAATCGAAAATTCAGTTTGAATTGATAATCATTGTAGGTAGGTAAGATTGGCAACTTAAGTGCAGCAAAAAGGAATTGCAAGTAAGAACGACGAACTGAAAAAATAAAATCACCATTTTCGCCAATTGGCCCATCAAAAGTGAGTGCCGCATCCGATGAACCTAATGCAAAATTAGTAATCAATGCATCCTTGTTTCCATCTTTCTGCTTAAAAGATAGTACAGAGGAAAGCCCATTGGCACGGTTCGCTGGAAAAGCCCCTGAATAAAATTCCACTTCACGGATGAAGTTAACATTTAGTAATCCTACTGGACCCCCACTACTCCCTTGTGTCGCGAAGTGATTGATATTGGGCACTTCAATTCCATCCAAATAAAATTTATTTTCTCCCGGAGAACCGCCTCTTATAATGATGTCATTACGAAAAGTAGCACGAGCTGCTACACCTGGAAGTGCAGCTATTACCTTACTCACATCTCTGTTTGCTCCTGGCAAACGTTCAATCTCTGTGGCGCTTAGTGTTTTGAGTGAATTTGGAGATTCAACTTTACGTTGAAAGGGTGCTGCGCTTACTTTAACATCCTTTGCAGTCTGGACTCTTTCTTCAAGTTCGATGTTCAGATCAGTAGGCCTTGCATTGGTAATAAGTACTTCGGATTGTATCTTTTCGTTGAACCCTGGTGCAGTCACTTTTATGGTATAGATGCCAGGGTTGAGCGACTCGAAGGTAAAGCGACCATCTAAGTCGACGGCCTTGAGCAACTGCAATTCAATAATTGTAATTTTTGCTGGGGATACGGAGCTGCCATTTGCTGCATTAGTTATTTTACCAGACAGCATTCCATTTTGGGCAAAAAAGTAAAAAGGAGCGACTGAAACGAAAAGTAATTGAAGAATTTGTTTCATTTTTTTTTGTTGAAGATTGATCGTATCAAGCTAGAACAAAAGTTAAACAAAAAGGTTTTAGTCCACTGGTATTTTATCCACACGAATCCATTCTTGTGTTCTATAAAATGGACCAATATAGCCCCGCACATTTAATTTATCAGGATCTGAGCCGTTTAACCAAATAGAACAGGTGTATGTTTTACCATTATCTGGATCTAAGATTGTACCTCCCTCCCATTCTGAACCATTCCACTTTAGTTGCTTGGCAATCAACATTCCTAAAATGGGTTGATTATAGAGTTTACCCGAGCACTCTGTACATTTGGAATGGGGACCATCTTTACCGCGCTTGTAGATGTAAACAACCTTACCATAAAGCACGCCTTCCTTTTTATAAAGCTCGACAATTGACTTTTTGTAACCCGTTGCGTCGTCTATGGTGATCCAAAGTCCGGTGCAAGATTGCGCTTTTGCACAAACGCCAATGAAAAAGAATAAACTGAAGATAAAAAACCTAGCCATGCTGAACAATTTGTATGAAATTGCTTAAAATTTCTCTCCCAAAAGGTGTTAGAACTGATTCGGGATGAAATTGTACGCCGTAAAGTTTGAGATCGGATCTTTCGAAGGCCATTGGCACACCAGCAAGACTCCTGGCTGTGATCCAACTTTCTGGACAACTAACCATCCAAGAATGATATAATCCAACTTGAATGCATGATGGCAACTTCGTAAATAAACCATTTTGATTTGAGATCTCTATGCTTTCCTGAACTCCATGTTTCACTATTGCTTGATTAATGAGCTTGCCACCTAAAAATTCCACCAATGCTTGCATGCCTAGGCAGACACCTAAAATTGGTTTTTTACCAATCAATGCTTTCAAAAGGGCATTGAGGCCGATTTTTTCATTGGGCAATCCTGGGCCCGGAGATAAGACGATAGCGTCTACCTCATGAAAAGGGAAGTCAGAAAGCTGGTCATAGCGGACAACTTTTAAATCTAGCTCCAATGCTTCTAGGTAATGGGCCAAATTGTACGTAAAAGAGTCATAAAAATCAATCAAAAGAACCCTCACGTAGCTTGTTTTTTGTTACTTTGCAAAAGTAGTAAATTCAAGCACTTTGCATGTCAGTAGCTAAAAAACCGATTCAAATCCCCAATGCACCTGCACCGGTTGGTCCTTATAGTCAAGCTATACAGAAAGAAAATACACTTTACATCAGCGGACAAATTCCTATCAATCCTAACACAGGACTCTTAGAAATGGAGACCATTGAAATGGCTACCAATAGGGTTTTGCAAAATATTGATGCCTTATTGACCGAAGCTGGCTTTCACAAAGACGATGTTGTAATGGTGAGTATTTTCATGAAAGATCTCAACGATTTTCAGGCTATGAATGAGATTTATGCTACGTATTTTAAAAACACGGCGCCAGCACGTCAAACCGTTGAAGTATCCAAACTTCCTCTAGGTGTCAACATTGAAATTTCTTGTATAGCTCAAAAATGAATGCTCAATACCGCTTTGACTTAAGTGTCGTGATTGTCAACTACAATGTGGTCAACTTTCTTGAGCAGTGCTTAAATAGTGTTGTGGCCGCGAGTCAAAACCTTCAAATTGAAGTTTTTGTAGTAGATAATAACAGTGTAGACGGATCGGTAGCCTTAGTGCGAGACAAATTTCCAACAGTAAAGCTCATTTCCAATACTGAAAATGTTGGCTTTTCCGTTGCAAACAATCAAGCCATTCACCAAAGTAACGGTCGTTATGTTTTGTTACTTAACCCCGATACCGTGGTGGAACAAGATACCTTTGACAAATGCATCGCTTATATGGATGTGCACCCAACCGCTGGAGGAATGGGCGTGCGCATGATCGATGGCAAAGGGCGATTTTTACCTGAATCAAAACGAGGACTTCCAACCCCAGCTGTTTCCTTTTATAAAATATTTGGGCTCTCTAGGTTATTTCCGAAAAGTAAAAAATTTGGAACTTATCATTTGGGCTTCCTAGATGAACACCAAATACACGAAGTGGATGTCTTAAGTGGTGCATTTATGCTAATGCGTTCGGAAACCTTAAAAAAGGTAGGATTATTAGACGAAGCTTTTTTTATGTACGGTGAAGACATTGATTTATCCTACCGCATTCAATTAGGAGGATATCAAAACATCTATTTTCCTGAAACAAAAATTATTCACTACAAAGGAGAAAGCACAAAAAAAGGATCCTTAAACTATGTTTTTGTTTTTTACAATGCGATGGTGATTTTTGCCAAGAAGCATTTTTCAGCACGTTATGCAAGTATTTTCTCTTTTGCCATTCATTTAGCTATTTATTTACGAGCCAGTGTCTCTATCATCAAGCGCATGATGACTCGTTTGAGTTGGCCCCTGATAGACAGCTTCATTTCTTACATTTTACTCTATTGGCTCGCCCAACAATGGCAGCAATACCAAATACAGTTTCCAGATTGGGCTTACCAGTGGTTAAGCCCTGCCTACGTAACTACCTGGGTGTTTTGGACCTGGATTTTTGGATTATACGACCGAGGAACGCGCGCCCACCAAATATGGAAAAGTACTTTTTTTGGTACGATTGCTATCTTGGTTGCCTATGCCTTATTCCCAAAAGAATGGCAATTTTCTAGATTATTTATATTGTTAGGTTCAATAGGTTTTCTGCTTTCATTTTACCTCACCAGGTCCTTAAAGGAGTTGCTCACTAAAGGACGTATTAATTTAGGGAAACTACCCAAGAAACGCTTTGGTATTCTGGCTGTTGAGACAGAATATGAGCGAATTTCAGACTTGTTGAATTTAACTTATCCAGAAATTGATGCGATTCATCAAATTGATGTCCGTGCACTTCGACACAACCCAAGCAACCAACTTGAAGAAATCATTCGTGTTCATCAACTCAACGAATTAATTTTTTCGGCCAAAGATATCGGGGCTTCACAAATAATTCAATACATGGCAGATACTGCCAACCTCGATTTAGAATATAAAATTGCGCAACCCAATACGAGCTATCTCATAGGAAGTACCACCATAGATCAAGCAGGATCATACTACAATATTCATTTTGACGCCCTGCAACTAGCTGCAAATAAACGAATCAAACGCTTATTTGATATTGGTTTAGCACTTACATTATTATGCTTCACACCTCTTATTTTTTGGTACTTTAGAAAACCAAAACAATATCTAAAAAATCTCCTACAAATTTTATTAGGGCGCTGTTCTTTTGTCGGCGTACAGCCCCAAAATGAAACGGCAAGAAAAGGCAAACGCGTCATTCTTCACCCCTGTTTAAACCAGCAACAACCGATTGAATTACAAGCTTTTATTTACACAAAATCCTACACACCTACCTATGACCTCACCTCGGTGTGGTTACAACTCAGGCAGCTCGACAACGAACCACACTAATAATTACCCGAATTTGCTTAATTTTGCAGGCAAATCAACGACATCAAATATCAACACATGGCACAAATAGAAATTCGTCTTCCCAAGATGGGAGAAAGCGTCACAGAAGCAACAATTACCAATTGGCTCAAAAACATTGGCGATAGTGTTGCCATGGATGAACCACTCGTTGAAGTTGCCACTGACAAAGTTGATAACGAATTACCATCTGAGGCAGCCGGCACGCTCGTTCAAATCCTATTTGAAAAAGATCAAGTTGCTCAAGTTGGCGATGTAATTGCAATCCTTTCCACAACTGAAGCTACTACCGAAGCTGATACTCCTTCAAACGCAAAAGCTTCTGAAACTTCTCCAACGCAAAAAACAGAAACAACCATTATTGACACCCCAGAACAAGTCAAAGCACCGAGCAAATCGACAGATGGGAGGTTTTATTCACCCCTCGTTCGCACTATTGCTCAGAAAGAAAATATCAGTACAGCCGAATTAGCAACCATACAAGGTACTGGGCAAGAAGGTCGTGTCACTAAAAAAGATATGCTAAGCTATCTCGATTCTAGAGGTAATGCTCCAGTAGTTCCTACAAGTATAATGGCTGCAACAAAGGCGGCAAGCTCAGCAGCACCAACCAATGCTACCAATCAAAGTACACCTGCTATAAAAGCACCAGTAGTTTTACCAAATAGTGGAGATGAAATCATTGAGATGGACCGCATGCGCAAACTTATTGCTGAACACATGGTCATGTCTGTACATGTTTCACCACATGTCACCTCATATGTTGAGGCGGATGTCACTACCATTGTAAAATGGCGTGAGCGCATGAAAAATGAATTCAAAAAACGCGAAGGTGAAAACCTCACTTTTACTCCAATCTTTATGGAAGCAGTAGCAAAAGCCATCAAAGATTTTCCGATGATCAACGTTTCTGTATCTGGAACGAACATCATCAAGCGAAAAGACATCAATATTGGTATGGCTGCGGCCTTGCCTAGCGGTAACCTCATCGTACCTGTAATTAAGAATGCAGACAGAATGAATCTTGTTGGTTTAGCAAAAGCGGTGAATGAATTGGCAAATAATGCCCGAAATAACAAACTCAAGCCAGAAGACATTCAAGGAGGAACTTATACGGTAACCAATGTAGGAACCTTTGGTAATGTGATGGGAACACCGATTATTAATCAACCTCAAGTTGCAATTTTAGCACTTGGAGCAATTAGAAAAGTACCAGCAGTAATTGAAACACCAGAAGGTGATTTCATAGGTATCCGACATAAAATGTTCTTATCACATTCCTATGACCACCGCGTGGTAGACGGTGCACTTGGAGGTCAATTTGTAAGGCGTGTTGCGGATTACCTTGAAGGTTTTGATCCCGAAACTACTATCTAGTATGGCCCTAAAACTCGTCCGTCCACTTTGCGTATTTGACCTTGAAACAACCGGACTTCAAATTACCAAAGATCGAATCGTTCAAATTGCTGTTATCAAACTTTTCCCAGATGGTCGGAGCGAAACATTCAACGAATTAGTCAACCCTGGCCAGACAATCCCAGCGGAAATTACTGCAATACATGGCATCAGCAATGAAATGGTTGCCAATGCACCTTCTTTTGAGGACATCGCTCCTCGCCTTCTTGAGTTTATTGATGACTCAGATCTTGCTGGATACAACTCTAACAAATTTGATATCCCAGTGCTATCAGAAGAGCTATTGCGCTGCGGTATTGAATTTGACTTGGGTGCAAGACATTTTGTAGATGTTCAAAACATTTTTCACAAAATGGAACAACGCACGTTGGCTGCAGCCTATCAATTTTATTGTGGCAAACAAATAGAAAACGCACACAACGCACTTTATGACACGCTTGCAACCCTTGAGGTTTTACAAGCTCAAACAGAGAAATATCCAGACCTTGATAACGATATCGAAGGCCTTGCAAAATTCTCAACGGTAGGAAATAAACAAGCTGATTTTGCCGGCCGCCTAGCCTACGACGACAACCAAGAAGTTTGCTATAATTTCGGTAAACATAAAGGCAAAACTGTTGCTCAGGTACTTAAACTAGAACCAGGCTATTATGGCTGGATGCTCGAAGCCGACTTCCCTCTGTATACCAAACAAGTCCTCCGTAAAGAAATGGAACGGATCAAAGGATTGAATAATGCTCAACAAATTGAAGATAAGCTGGAATTGTTGAAAAATAAATTCAAAAAGCCATGAAAATCATCTGTATTGGTCGCAATTATGCAGACCATGCTAAAGAAATGAAAGCAGCGCTCCCAACAGAGCCAATCTACTTTCTCAAACCCGACACAGCCTTACTCAAAGAGCGCAATTTTTACTACCCTTCCTTTACTAAGGACTTACATTTTGAATGCGAACTTGTCGTTCGAATCGAAAAAGTTGGTAAGCATATTTCTCCAGAATTTGCCCATAAATACTACACACACATGACTTTGGGTATTGATTTTACTGCCAGAGACATTCAACAACAATGCAAAGAAAATGGCTTGCCTTGGGAAAGAGCAAAAGGATTTGATCACAGTGCACCAATTAGCAACACTTGGATTGAGAAAAGTCAAATCAATCTAGAAACTGCAGAGTTCAAGTTTTTTCAAAATGATATGCTTCGCCAAACAGGACAACCGAGAGACTTCATCTTCGGCATAGATACCATCATCTCCTATGTTTCGCAATATATGACGCTGAAAACGGGAGATCTTATTTTTACTGGGACTCCTGCCGGAGTCGGACCTATTCAAATTGGAGACACCCTTAGGGCTGAATTAAATGGTCAGGAACTGCTCCATTTAGATATTTGCTAATCATTTTTTAAGGATAAGCGCACTTTGCCCATTTGCCAAGCGAAGCACATATATTCCTTGGGCAAAAAAGGTGAGATCAATTGTAAATCCATTTTTTACTTCATCGAATTCCAAAACAATTTCACCCATTAGAGAACTAAGGGTGCCATATGTATACCCTTCGACACCATTCATCTCAATGAGTCCATTTGTTGGATTCGGAGAAATTTTTAGTGGATCGAGTCCAAATGTTTCAACACTTAGATCAGATCCTGGTTCATCTTCTAATAAAAATAATCCTCCGGCATCTTGCCCAATCAAAAGCTCTAAATAGGCATCATTATCAAGATTACCAACGGCTGTAGCTGCATAAGCACCAATTTGCGCACTTAAACCCAAAAAATCTGCACTCCTTTCATGAAATGAAATACTTGGGTCTGTCGAAATACTGTCATAAAAATGAATACGACCATCCAAAGCACCAACCATCAGATAACTCGTATCCTGTAGTCGAAAAAAATGTGGGACGGCATAGCCATCAGGACCGTTACTTTGTACATTCACCCCTCCGACATCATTGGTGACAAATGAAAATATGGCTTGCGTATTTGTTCCTGTATTTTGATAATAAGTGATCTTACCGCCTTTGTGTCCGATCATTAAATCCAGTAAGCCATCTTCATTGAAATCAAAAAGTTGGGGTGCCGCAAAAAGTGGCACTTGTATGATTGTGTTTGAAGCATCTGAAATTGCATTTGATTGAATTTGAAAACTTGGATTCGAACCAACTGAATTATTGACAAAATAGGCCAATTGTCCATTTTCTCTACCCAAGATTAAATCTGGCTTACCATCGCCATTTAGATCTCCAATAGCAGGTATTAAACGGAGACCTAAACTGGTGGTTGATAGATTTAAGAAATCTTCGTCGACAAGTACAAAGGATGGAGCATTCAAGGTCCCTACGTTCTGATAATAAGCAATCCGTGACTCTTTATTCAAAACTGGTTTGTAGGCAAAGAAATTAGAGACCAGCATATCGGTGAGCCCGTCTTGATTGACATCATACAATAAAGGTACAGAACCAAAACCATGGTCAATCATGTCACCTTGTAGCCAATCATTGTCTTGATAGACAAACACGGGCGCTTGATTTGTTCCCAAATTTTTATAAAACCATACACTATTTTCATTCTCTGAAACGTTATTAGCGTTGGGAGAGACCAATAAATCTTTCTGTTGATCAAAATCAATATCTAGGCAGAATGCTGCAGGAAATAACTGGACATCGGCCGGTGTTGTGTTACTTGGAAAATTATTATCGGCGCTGATCATTGGTGAATTGGTATTTGGCAAAGTACCTCCATTCATTAGACGTATGAGATTGCCGTAGGCAACATCGCCCAAAACTAAATCTAATACCCCTGACTGATCTAAATCCAGGGCTAATACCGTGGAACCTGAATGCGCCTTTATTTGTCCACTCGGTTTTAATTCTGGATTGGTGACATTGCCATCATTACAATAGGAACTCGTATCATTTAAGAACAAATTATTGCTGGTCACGTCTTCGCGAAATTTACCCCAACATCTGTTTTTGAGAACAAACACCAGGGAATCCGAATGTCCATATAATTCTTGACTTTGATTTTGATGATATTGTAAGTATTCTCCACTGATGTGATAAGTCAAGATATCCATGTCGCCATCTCCTTCTACATCTACCAAAGCAGGAATATCCGCACCGCTAATGTATAAATTAAATGTGGGGCCTTCGTAATTAGAAACCAAGTAAGGGCTGTATGGCTGCCATTGGAGTCCATTTATAGCATCACCAACATTGCGATAGGCTTGTATTCCTCCAATAGCATAACAAAAAAGATCCTTGCGACCATCGTTGTCATAATCATATGTAGTGACACGGTAATGAAGATCTGCTGGAAAAAACAAATGTGCGCGCAGGTCTATTTCATACGAAGGACCCGTAGGTGTAATCTGCTGTTTAAATACGCGAATCTGATCAGCACTTCGGTCAAAAACAAGTAAATCTTCATCCCCATCAAAATCGTAATCTAAAGTAGAAAACTGAGGTGTATTCAAACCCCCAGACCATGCTTTACTCAAGCTTTGACCATCAGCTACTACTGGAATATAGTTACTAAAGTTAAATTGAAACTGTGCCTGTACTGTTAGACTACAAAATATAAATAGGAGCGTCCACATCTTCATACCCTAAAATTACATGCTTTTCAATTGAGAATCTTTCCAAATGATAATTCTTTTATCATCACCCGCACTTATAAAGCCCCCATTAAAAGATAACAATGCATTAATGGAATGGCGATGACCTGCCATTTGCAAGTCAAGCTTTTGACAAATTGAATCATTAAGCATTGACCAAATCTTTATTGTTTTATCCCGAGATGCTGAAATATAGTGTTGATCACCTAGTTGAAGAAGTTGATATATTGTGCCCAAATGTGCTGCAAAAGCATTTTGCTTCTCTCCTGCTCGGGACCAACGCCTAATATAAGCATCCTTACCAGCGCTCAAGACATCTCCATTAGGTAAAATAGAGAGCGCTGTACAGCCATCATGATGAGCATAAACTTGTAGTATCTCATTGAAAAACGTGGTTTCAAATTTTCGGTAAAAGCCATCTGCGCATGCAGCAATAAAATAGCTACCATCTTCAGCAACTACTATTTGACGAATTTTACCACACGCCAAAGGCAGTTTTATAAGAAGATTCCACTCCTTATCCCAGACAAAAATTTGACCCTCCGAATCAGCCGTATAATATTGCTTTTGTTGGGGGTTCATGGCAAGTGCAAAAACCGCACTTTGATGTGCTTTGATGTATTTGAGTTCTTTTTTTAGAATGGTATCTATGAGGTGTAAACTACCATCAGATAGACCAATTAGCAATTGAGATTGATTGGGTATGGCAAGTAAGCTAAATGGTGCATGTGAGCAGCGGATTGCAAATTGATCTTGTTCTTCTGAAAGCTTGTTCCAACGTGCAACAAATTTATCTGCTGATGCCGAATAGATATATTCGCTATCTTGAGAAAGCGCGTAAATGGGCCCTTGATGGCCTAAAATCTGTGAATATTTGAAATAAAGCTCCTTTGAATTATTCTTGTTCATCCTCTTGGTCTGCATCGGCGTCGTCATTGACTTGTCTGAGGCGATCAGCATATGAAGTGGGAAGGAAATCAAAGAAGGTGTCACCACGTAAGCCAAGCCTTAAACATTCTAATGGAATGATATCATTTGGAGCAATGTTACCCAAATTCACTTCTGCCCCAAAGAGCTTGATAAACCATACTTGCTGATTTTTCTGTGGTGCTTCCCACAAAATATCCTCTGGTTTGACGTTGGCAATAATTCGGTTAATAAGCATTGTATGTGCTGTACCATTTGGCCTAAACACCCCAACATTGCCTGCCTCTCTCCCTTCTGCAATGACTTTCCAACTTCCTGCTTCTAACTCCGCTTTCATAAGCCTTACCCATTTAGCAGGAGAAATAAGGATACCAGAATCCTTAGAACCCACTTCGGAAAGCACTGTTCTCGACTTGGAAAGTTCGTGAATGAGCTTACATTTTTCATCGTGAGGGATGATGATTGAACCATCCGATATTTCAGCAAGGTCAAGGTCGTATTTATCTAAGAGTTGTACATATTCTTTGAACATGCCACGAGCATAGAATGCCTCAAATAAAGTACCGCCAAAATAAGGTCTGATACCCGCTTGGCGATACATTTTGATTTTATCTTCAAGCTGACGTGTAACAAATGCCGTTCCAAAACCAAATTTGACAATATCCGTTAGGTGTGCAGAAGCTTCAATAAAATGCTCGGTTTCGCGTAGCCCTAAGCCTTTGTCCATCATCATGGTTACTCCCTTGTTACGGGGTTTTTCACTGCGCTTGGGTATAAAAGAAAGTTTAAAATTCATGTCTAATCTGCTAAGTATAAGAAATCATTGTCTTCGAGCAGCTTTGGGTTGATTTCAAAGATAAGTTTGGCGCTGCTCGCATTTTGTTGAAGGCATTGTTGGTAGAGGTGTTTAGCCTCTGCAAACTGGCCCATTTGCCATTTGATATTCACCAAATGAAGTTGTACATCAAAAACCATTGGATGGTCTTGATGGTATTTTTGTAAAAATTGATGTGCCTCAGTCAAAGAAACCTCACACAAAAAAGCAATGTAATCAGAAAGCGCCTCTTGATCATCAGGAAGTAATTCCAAGCTTTTGAGATAATGAAAATCAGCTTCGTCTCGCAAGTCTATTTTTTGATAGGCTCCTGCTAAAACATGATGAATTCCTGAATTGTCAGGATCGTAATCTAGGGCTTTTTGGATCAATATGATACCTTCTTTAGTTGCACCCTTGAGGTCTTCAACTATTCCGAGACCTAACCAAGCTTCTGGTAGCATTGGCTCCAAATCTATGCTCAGTTTATAGTAATGCCTGGACAGATCAAGTTCATTCAGCTGTTCATAAGCTTCACCAATATAGCATAGCGCCATAGCATCGTCTCCATCGTGTTTCATGCAGAGTTCAAAATGCTCGATAGCTTTGTGATACTTTTCCAAGGAAAGATAGGCATTTCCCAGATTAAAATGGGCTGGACCAAACTCGTCATTAATAAGAATGGCGAATTCGTAGGCCCAAACCGCACGGTCATAATTTTCTATTTTACTGTACGCATTACCTAAATTATACCATGCCGTGCTAGAGTATGGCTGTTCATCAATGAACTTTAAATAGGCATCAATGGAAGCCTGGGTAGCTCCTAATGCGTCATAACAACGACCAAGTTCATAAAGTGCAGCTTCATTTTGTTTATTTGCCTTTAATGCACTATTCAAAGTATCAATTGCATCTTGATATTGGGATAGTCGCTCATATTCGATTGCTATATCTAAGTAAATGTAGTCGTGTTCCGCAGGATCAGAATGCTCAAGAGCAAGTTTGAAATAGCGGATTGCTTGCTTGTGTTCTCGCTGTTGGGCGTGAATAGACGCTTTGGTTAAATACAGCTCTGCACTATCAATTTCTTGTCTTTCCAACTGAACAACACAGTCTAGTGCTTCTTGAAGCAGACCCATCCCACCAAGGGCTTGTGCTTTGCGTAATTTAAAAAGTGGATTATATGCGAATTGATAAATGCCAAATTCAGCGGCAATTTTGGCTTTGTTAAACTGACCTTGAATGAGATAGTGATCAATGAGACCTTCGAGACGATCGCTATCGATGAATTTAAGCTTTTGACCCTTTAGATGGGCTTCAAAGTGCTCAATGTCTTCGCTTAAACTACTGTCGTTGTATTCTTCTTCGTCATCAAACATAGTGCCCAATTCTTATTTATAAAATTAGGTCCTTTGTGTCATAATGACAACTAATGGTTTTAGCACTTATCAACAAATACATAAAATGTTGAAAAGTTATTCGTTTGAAACCTAATGTTCCCCACAATGGACTACGTAAGTAACTCCAGAGCTATCTGTATAGGTACCTAGTTCTTCCAGATTTTTCAACTCATCGCCACAATAAGTGCCTAATTCGATTTCTCCCGAAGGTGCATCATAATGACACTCCGCACATTTATTTTTGGTGCAAGAAAAAGTGATTAGCACCAAAAAACAAGTCCTAAACATTAATTTTTTCATCTCTCTTATTTTTTATTGGTTTGTTCTACCTGGAACTTTAAACTGACATAAAAATGCCTACCAGGACCTGGCATTCCTATATTTTTTAAACGCGACAAATGGTCGATATACGCACTATTGGTAAGGTTTCGCACCCCTGTTTGCAAGATCCAAGACCCCTGCTTTTCAAGATACAAACGGGCATTGACATTGAATAACTGGTAACTTTCGCTGGTAGCTTCTTGATAAGCCACGCGGGTTTGAGCAGCAATCCAAGTATGACTCAAACTGAGCTCTATTTTTTTAATTTGCTGGTTAAAATCCCAATGGTATTGAAGTTCGTTCTGTAAACGGGTTGGCGGCAATAAAGAAATAGCGCTGTCCTGAGTACTGGCAAAATGAATATAAGAAAAGTTGCCTTCCCAATGCAGGTTGTGTAGCCAATGCGGATGGTAGTGCGCACTGAGGTCAAGGCCATATAAGCGCCCCTTATTGAGCTGCTCATACGTAAAAACCGGAATCCCATCTATACTAGTGCCATTCGGCTGGATATAAATGTAATCTTTTACCCAAGCATGGTAAGGGTTAATGGTGAGGCTACCGTGTTCGGCACTCCAATCGGTAGACCAATCAAGTTGTAAGCTGCGTTCCGGAACTAAATTAACATCTCCTATTTCGTAACGCAAGGCACCATGATGAAAACCATTGGCTAATAACTCGCTGAGATGCGGCGCGCGAAATCCGCTGGAAAAATTCAAGCGGTGACGTTGGTTTTGATTGACTTGCCAAGACCACCCTGCTGAAAGATTCGGACTCGCATACCATTTTTTCAATTCGACATTATTGGCGTGGGTTTCAATCCAACGGATGTCCTGACGCAAGCCAATTTGAAGCAAGTGCTGTTTGTGCAGTTCTATTTTATACAACCCAAATAATCCTTGATCAAAAGTTGTTGCATTCGGCAAAAGTTGGTCTTCAGCAATAGCCGCATTGAGGTTTACTTGCAACATACCAGCTGCGCCAATGATCAATTGCTGTGCTGCCCACTTTTTGGTCCACTTAGCTTGATACACCGAATTCAATAGATCCATCTCCATAAAGGGTTTGCTTACCTTTTCGTCGTATTCCACCAAACGGTTATGCGTTTGCCCAAGTAATATTTGTAATTCCTGTCCGGTCCAGAAACGCTTGTATTCATAACTCAAGAGCTGATTGGTGAAAAACTGTGAAGGCAAGGAATAACGCCTACCTTGGGTCTGAACCTGAAAACTAAGCGGTGTGGCCAAAGAGTCGTGGGTGTGCCCGGGAATACCGGCTATTGTATTGTTAAAGGCGTACCTGAACTGATGGATTTGGTTGGGCTGGAACCAAGAATACGACGCTTTGCCTACCCACTCATGGAAACGAGAATTCTTTGCATAAAGCCCATTCGGCAAAAGGAAATCGGCATGATTCGCATAACTCCCAGCAACAAGCAAGCGTTTATTACCATGACTCTTTTTGTATAAAATACTAGAAGTACTGCCGTTGGTGCTCTGATTCCATTTTTGTTGCACCTCAAGAGTTTGCTGACCAATACGTGCATAGGGCTCATCTACCAAATAAACAACACCGCCAAGTGCATCGGCACCATAAAGTACAGAGGCAGGCCCTTTGATCACCTCCACAGATCCCAAAGCAAGCTCACCAATTCCCATTCCGTGGTCTCCGCCCCACTGCTGCCCTTCCAAGCGTAGGCCATTGACTAGTGTCACAACACGCATACCTTGCATGCCGCGAATGACAGGTTTGGCAATACCATTACCTAAAGAACTAGAGTAAACCCCCGGAATTTTGGTGA